>NZ_JBKTXS010000044.1:0-12338 GCF_046951855.1 Lentihominibacter sp.
ACACAAATATGGACTTTCCCGTTACCCTTAGTATAGGAATAGGTGTGGGCGGCAAAACCATCGCCGAAAGTGAAGATTATGCTCAGGATGCTCTTAATCTGGCTCTGGGACGCGGCGGCGACCAAGCAGTGGTCAGGAATGTAAAGAATTTTGAGTATTACGGAGGAAAATCTCAGAGTGTTGAAAAGGGATATAAAGGGAAATCCAGAGTCATAGCACATGCTTTGAAACTATTGATGACACAGTCGTCGAAAATTTTTATAATGGGGCATGTTAATCCGGATCTGGATTGTTTTGGAGCCTCACTGGGGATATACAGAATTGCCAAAACTGTAGGCAAAGATGCGTATATTGTTCTCAATTCATACAATAATACTCTTTCTGATATTGTAAAAGATGCAAAAGAATCTGAGACTTATGAGTTTGTTACAACAGAGAAAGCTCTTTCCGCTGCGGACGGCACGGCTTTATGTGTGGTGGTGGATACTCACAGACCGACACTTGTTGAATCTATGGAACTTTTGGAAAAAGTCAACAGGACGGTGGTCATAGACCATCACAGAAGAACAGAAGGAAGCCTTCCCAATACCATATTATCCTATATGGAATCATATGCGTCGTCGGCTTCAGAACTGGTTTCCGAAATAGTCCAGTACGCCTGTGAGAAGAAGGTTCTGACAAAGCTGGAGGCGGATGCATTATTGGCAGGGATTATGGTGGATACTAACAGATTTGCAGTAAAAGCGGGCGTGCGTACCTTTGAGGCGGCTTCGTGGCTCAAGCGGGCAGGAGCAGATCTTGAGAATGTCAGAAGGTATTTTCAGACTGATGCAGAGAGTTTCCGTATTAGGGCAGCATGTATTGCCGGAGCCGAATTTTTTGATGGCGGCATAGCCATGTCTGTGTGCCCGGGACAGCATCATGATGCTCAAATCGTCAATTCCCAGGTGGCTGATGAATTACTTGCCATAAAAGGTATAAAAGCAAGCTTTGTAGCAGGAAAAAACCAGAAGGGAATTACAGTGGTAAGCGCCAGATCTCTGGGAGATATAAACGTGCAGGTGATTATGGAAGCTTTTGGCGGCGGCGGTCATTTTAATACAGCCGGAGCACAGTCGGAGCTTTCTCCTGATGAACTGCTGGAAAAAATAAGAGAAGTATTAGAAAAACAGATTTCGTGAGAACTTCACAATAGGAGGTTAAAATTATGATAGTTATACTGACAAAGGATGTTAAGGGAACAGGAAAAGCCGGAGAGGTCGTAAAAGTAAGCGACGGATATGCAAGAAATATGCTTTTGCCTAAAGGACTTGCCAAGGAGGCAACAGAAGGGAATATAAGAAATCTTGAAAAACAGAAAGCTATAGCCGCAGAAAAGCATAAAGAACAAAAGGCAGCTGCGCAGCAGCAGGCTAAGATCATAGAAAACATAACTTTGGAGATAAAGTCAAAGGGAGGAGAAACCGGTAAGCTCTTCGGATCAATAACATCTAAAGATATAGCAGAAGCACTGCTTAAGCAGGAGAATATAAAAATAGACAAAAAAAAGATAGAGTTATCAGGACCGATAAAACAGGCGGGAGAAACCGAAGTTAATATAAAGCTTTTTTCTGAGGTATCGGCAACGCTTAAGGTTAGGGTAACCGTTTAATTGTTGGAGAAGAATATGGAAGGAAGAATTCCTCCGCACAGTATAGAGGCGGAAAAATCTGTTCTTGGTGCAGCTTTGCTTTCAAAGGATGCTCTTTTTGATGTCGTCGAAGTGGTAAAAGCCGATGATTTTTACGATAATAATCATAAAGAGATATTTAAAGCTATGTTGGAGCTACACAGAAAAAATATTCCTGTAGATGCACTTACAGTATCAGAGGAACTTAAGAAAAAAAACAGTCTTAACATGGTGGGAGGCAGAGCTTATATCGCTTCTCTGTCCTCCGGAACTCCGACTACGTCAAATGCAATGGAATACGGTAAAATAGTTGCGGAAAAGGCGTCTATACGAAGGCTGATAGATACGGCAGACGATATAATGGCAAAAGGATACGAAGAAGCTATGGAAGCTGCTCAGATGCTGGATTATGCAGAGAGCGGTATCTTTGAAATATCACAATCCAGACAAAAGGGACAGTATGCCCATATTAAGGATGTGCTTCTGGAAAATATAGAGATAATAGATAAGGCCTCTCAGATGGACGGAGGACTCACCGGAATTACTACCGGATTTAAGTATCTTGATATAATGACATCAGGGCTTCAACGCTCGGATCTGATAATACTGGCGGCAAGACCGGCTATGGGGAAGACGGCTTTCGCTCTTTCTTTGGCTCTTAATGCAGCGGTAAAAGGAAAAGCATCTGTCATGGTATTCAGTATGGAGATGTCTAAGGAGCAGTTGGGGCAGAGACTTCTTTCCATGGAATCTAAAGTGCCTATGCAGAGCTTGAAAACCGGCAAACTGGAAAGAAGAGACTGGGATGATATTAATATAGCATTAGATGTATTGTCTAAAGCAAATATACATATAGATGACACTGCCGGAGTCAATATAATGGAGATGAAGAGCAAATGTAGAAGACTTAAGGCCGAGGAAGGTCTGGATCTTGTTGTAATAGACTATCTGCAGTTGATGAATCCTGAGGGAAAGGCGGATTCCAGAACTCAGGAAATTTCTGTGATATCCAGGAACTTAAAATTATTGGCAAGAGAGCTGGACTGTCCGGTTCTTGTGCTTTCACAGCTGTCAAGAGCCCCGGAGACGAGAACTGATCACAGACCTATGCTTTCCGACCTCAGAGAGTCAGGATCCATAGAGCAGGATGCCGATATAGTTGTATTTTTATACAGAGACGAGTACTATAATGAGGACTCGGAAGCTCACGGAGAGTGTGAAGTCATAATAGCCAAGCAGAGGAGCGGACCTACAGGAACCGTTAAAGTCACATGGCTGGATAAGCTTACAAAATTTGTGGACAGTATGGGCGGAAATAATATCCCCGGCTTTTGATTTGGAGGATAGATGGGCTTTAAAAGAGAAAAGAGAAAAGATTATTTTTTGCTGGATACCAGCGTGGAAAATATATTTATAAATGAATACATGGTTTCAGCTCCGGGCGAGTTTGTTAAGGTATATATGTTTGCCCATATGTATTCTTGCTTGGAGACGGATATTACCAATGAGGATATAGCAAAACATCTGGGTATAGACCATGAGGATGTTCTTAAGGCATGGACCTATTGGGAGCGCATGGGCGTAGTCAGGAAGATAAGGAATAATCCTGATGATAAGTTTGATTACGATATAGAGTTTATAAGCCTTAAAGAGCAGCTTTACGGTGAAAAGACAAAGGCGAAGAGTATAACTGTCGAAAGCAATGTTAATTCCCTTATGTCTGACAAAGAGATACAGAATATGTTCACGCAGATAGAAAAGATAGCAGGAAAAGTTATAAGTGGGACTGAGATGATGGAGATACTTTCTCTCATAAATGATTTTAATGCTGCGCCGGAAGTTATAGTATATGGATATTCTTATTGCGTGCAGAAAAAGAAAAAAAATATTAAATACATAACGGCGGTTATCAAAAAATGGGCAGAAGAAGGTCTGACGGATGTAATAGCCGTAGAAAAGCATCTGAGCGAGAATGATAAAAAGCATCATCTGTATAAAAGGGTATTTCAGGCATTGGGATTTGCCAGAAATGCTACGGAAGAAGAGAAGCGCATTATAGATACATGGTTTGAAACTATGGGGTTTTCTCTTGATAAAGTTCTTACGGCATGTAGTAAGACTTCAGGTATATCCAGTCCTAATATCAATTATGTTAACAAAATATTGATAAACTGGTATGAAGAGCAGAATGGCAAATCTTCCGGAGGGAATAAGGAGCTTACTACCGGTGATATAATGAAGTACTATGATGCTCTGGTACGAAAGGAAGAGGAAGAAGCTCAGCAGCGAAGGCAGCAGGTATACGAAAAAGTGCCGAGGATCAAAGAGATAGAAGATGAGATTAGTACTCAGAGTAAAGAGATTTCAAAAATAATAATTTCTGACAGGGCTGACAGAAAACAGGCTTTGGAAGAGATAAGAGGCAGGCTGGATTCTCTTAATATGGAGAAGGCATTTCTGCTTACGGATAACGGGTTTGAGATGGATTTTATGGATATAAGATACAGGTGTCCGAAATGTAAGGATACCGGAATGCTTGAAACAGGAGAGAAATGTCAATGTTTCCGAGAGATAACGAAGGAAAAGATAAGCTTAATGAATCAGTAACATCTTCAAAAGAACAGAAATCTGATAGGACTGAAAATAAAGCCATGAGTAGAGAAGAACTGTTTTCTCAGGATGAAGAAGCTAAAAAGATTTACGAAGACATCATGAGTCTGAGAAAAAGTGTTGAGGCTCTTAAGACAGATGATATGGATATTTTGCCCGATTCGGGCAGCAGTCGGCAAGAAAGTAAAGACATAGTCTTGGAAGATACTGAGGAGATCATTGCAGCAAAACAGGCGATAATAGAGCAAGCGAGAAGAGATGCAGAAGCTGAAAGAATTCAGAGAGAGGAAGCCCTCAAAAGAGAGCTTAAAAAGAAACAGGCTCAGCAGGAGATTCTGGAAGCTCAAAAACGTGCTGCGTTAATAGAAGAAGAAGCTGAAAAAAAACGTCGTCGAGCAGCAGAAGCTGAAAGACGTGCTAAGGCCATATCCAGAAAACAGGCGTTGGATGCTATGGAAGCTGAGATACAGGCAAAGAATAAGCAGCTTCGTGAAAATAATACAGCGTCAGAATCTGAAGCTACGCCGGAAGAAATCAGAGAGTTTTTTGATGAAGATAAACCAGAGGATCTGATGAAAGGCCTTGAAGAGGCCAAGAAGGAACTCCTTTCAGCACAGCAGCAGCAAGATGCAAAGATAGGGACTATTTCCCAGATGACAGAGAAACATACAGAAAAACTGGCGGCTGAGCAGCAGATAAAACTTACGCAGCAGCAGGAGCTTCTCAAAGAAGAGCAGGCTAAGCTTCAAGATCTTTTAGAGGCTCATAAGTCAGAGAGATTGGCTCGAGAAGAACGGGAAAAAAATGAGAGAGCTCTGAGAGAACAGAGAACAAAAGTAGAAAAACTTATAAAAGAAGAGAAAGCTAAAGCAGCCAGAGAAGAAAAATTAGCTAAGGCAAAGAAAAAAAGAGATGAGAAGATCCAGAGGATAGAAGCCAAAGAGCGTCATAAAAGAGAAAAACGGGAAGCTGCCGAAAGAGCTAAGCTCGAGAAGGAAAGACTGAAGCAGAAGAGTATTGCCGATGCAGAATTAGGCGGAGGCGTTGTAAATGTAAAAGGCATGCAGATCAATACAAAGATAAAGGATACTATGTCCATTTCTTTAAAAGATCTTCTGGGAGTCGCAGACAGAAAAGAGCGTAAAGAATCATCAGAAGCAAAAACTCAGCAGATGAGAGAGGAACGCGAAAAACGCCGGGAAGAGGCTAGGGAAGCGGTAGAGCTTTCTATGAAGCAGAAAATGCTTGATTATGAAAACAGCCCTTTGGGAAAAAGGATGAAAGGCCTTAAGACGTTCTGCGATAATCATAAAGCGCCGCTGCTTACATTGTTTTCTGTATTTATAATGCTTCTTGTAGGTGTTGCAGGTGTTTTCAATTACTGTACCGCATATGAATATTCTTATAACGGTAAGACTTTGGGACTGGTTAAGGAGAAAGATGAAGTCTTGAGGATTACTGATCTGGTTCAGGGCGCTTTGACAGAAGATAAGAATGTTGATGTAATAATTGATGCTAAAGATGATATAGAGTTTAAAAGAGTATCTGCTCTGGGTGATGTGGAAATAGACAATTCTGAAGAAGTTCTCAAAAGACTTTCATATATGGGTAATCTTAATGTGAAAGCTTACGGAATATATGTCAATGGAAAGAAGGTCGGAGCTGTAGAAAGTAAAGAAGCTGCGGCCGATGTAATGCAGGATATCAAAGACAGATATACAAGCGGCAGAGAAGGAGCCGAAATAGAAGAAGCTGTATTCATAGAAAAAGTAGATGTCAAGCAGAGCAATACAGATCTGGAAGATGTTCTTTCTGAAAAAGAGATGGTTGAAAAGCTTTGTACCAGCGGAGAGACAGAGAAGATGCATAAAGTTGTAGCAGGAGAAACTCTTGCGGATATCGCTAAACTTTATTCTATGACAGAAGAGGATATCCTTCAGGAAAACCCCAATGTAGATCAGAAAAAACTGGAAGTGGGCAGCGTACTGAAGATAAAGCAGCATGCGCCTCTTCTCACCGTGAAGATAACCGAGCTTGTGACTTATGAGAAGCAGATAGAATATGAGGTTGAGGAAAAAGATGATGCTGATTTGTATGAGGGATATACTGAAACTCATCAGAAGGGTGAAAATGGTCTCAGCGAGATAACCTCGAGAATCGTTCTGGTAAATGGCGAGGAAAAAGAAGAGACTCCTCTGGTAACTACGGTGAAGAAGGAACCTGTAACAGAGGTGATAATGGTGGGAACCAAAGAAAAGCCGCCTACTGTCGGGTCAGGCAAGTATATCTGGCCATTATCAGGGGGATATACTCTTACATCTAATTTTGGCTCCAGATGGGGCAGAAGCCATGAAGGCATAGATTTGGGATGTCCTGTAGGAAGTAATGTTTTAGCCGCTGATGGAGGTACGGTTACATATGCCGGATACAGCGGGGCGTATGGATATCTTGTCATCATAGACCATCAGAATGGTATGGAAACAAGATATGCTCATAACAGTTCACTTCTTGTAAGTAAAGGCGATAAAGTTTATCAGGGTCAGCATATTGCAGAATCAGGGAATACCGGCAGAAGTACAGGACCTCATTGCCATTTTGAAATAAGAGTTAATGGTGTGGCAAAGAATCCGATAAACTATCTACCGTAAATATTGGGAAAAATTTTATATGCAGATGATTTATAAAGAGCCGTTTATGCGGCTCTTTATATTTGTTTAGATATAATGCCGTACGCTGAAAAGAATTGATACTGCGTACTTTGTCATATGAATGGTTCTAACAGGCATACAACATAAATATATTTTAATATATACCGGCCCGCTGCAGATGGGACCGATTTTCTCAAAAGGAGGTATGCTTATGGAGAATCATACAGTCATGATAGATAACAGAGAGACCATCACAGTAACAGACATAAAGGAAATAGACAGCTTTGATGAAGATGAGGTGAGAGCAACTCTCAGCAAGGGCGCAATGATAGTGAAAGGTTCCAAACTCCATATTCAGATGTTGGATCTTAATGAAGGCCGCGCGGTAATAGTCGGCACCATAGATTCATTAATGTATGTAAAAGTAAGAGAAAAAGGAGAAAAGGGCTTTTTCGCCAAGCTTATGAAATGATGATAAAATTTACAGAGCTTATCGCACATCAAGCAGAAACCACGGCAGTAATGTTTTGTGCCGGCATTTTTACGGAAACTCTTTGGCAAATCAAAAAGAGGCTGCAGTATATAGCGACCGGACGTGGATTGCGGATCGTGGAGGAATTGATTTTCTGGGTGGCTTCGGGAGCTGCCCTTTCTGCATTTTTATATTACTGCGCTTTTGGAAAAATCACGTTTCATGCTGTTTTGGGCTTTTCGGCAGGACTGTTGTTGTGGAAAAAAATATGCTGTGTTATAATCAGGACATGGGTAAAAGACGACGCAGCAAAGAATTCAAAAATAACAGCCAAGTCATCGACATGGAACAAGCCAGGAGGCAGCGGCTGGAGAAAAGACGGGCGGAAAGGGAAAAAGAAGAAGCGAAAGCTAAGGAATCCGCCAGACAGAAGACAAGAGGAAAAATGGCTATCAGAAGAAACCGCAACAGACGGAGACTGATGATAGGCATTGTTGTTATGGTCATAATCGGGCTGATTTCATTTACTGTTATAAATATAATTTCTCTTAAGAAAGAGCAACATGATATGAAGGAGCAGAAACAGGAACTCCAGGATGAAAAAGAGCAGCTTGAAAAAGAGCTGGAGCAGGCTAATGATTTGAAAAATCTGGAAGAACAAGCTCGCGATCAGCTGAGACTGATAAAACCGGGAGAGACCATTTACATATTTCCTGATGATATAACAAAGCCGGACAAAGATGCAGAAGATACGGAGGAATAGGATAAATGACTTCGGATATGAAGATCAAAGAAATCATTATCGTCGAGGGACGTGATGACACGGCTGCCATTAAAAAAAGTGTAGATGCCGTCACAATAGAAACACATGGGTATGGTATAACAGAAAAGACCTGGTCTCTTATAGAGAAAGCGTATCGAGAAAAAGGAATAATAGTATTTACAGATCCCGATCACGCAGGAAGACAGATAAGACAGCGACTTATGAAGAGATTCCCCGATGCCAAAGAAGCGTTTTTAGACAGAAGTGACGCAGAAAAAAATGGAGACATAGGCATAGAAAATGCATCTTCGGAAAGTATAAGAAGCGCTCTTGAGAAGGCGCATTGTTTACTGGAGGAATCTGTAGGAGGACAGGAGTTTACCATTGATGATATGGTAGCGGCAGGTCTTGTGGGACAAGCGGATTCGGCGCTTAGAAGACAGTTTGCAGGCAAATCGCTTGGCATAGGATACAGTAACGGAAAAAGTTTTCTTCAGAAGCTGAATAAGTTTGGGATCACTAAAGAAGAACTTTATAAGGCTATCCGGGAGATATAGATGAAATTATATGCACCTTCTACAATACAGGATATAAAAGAACGACACGATTTTAAACTATCAAAAAGTTTAGGACAGAATTTCATAACAGACAGAAATGTGATAGAAAAGATCATAGACGGAGCGGAAATAAATTCCGACGATCTTGTGATCGAGATAGGTCCGGGAATAGGCGTTTTGACAGCTGCAGCTGCAGAATCAGCTGCGCGAGTTATCGCTGTGGAGATAGATAAAAAACTCATACCTATATTGTCCGAGACACTTGGCGGGTACGACAATATCAAGGTGATAAACAGAGATATCCTGAAGACAGATATAAATGAAATAATAAATGAAGAAAAAGAAGCCGGAACTTTCAGCGGCAGAGTCAAGATAATAGGAAATCTGCCGTATTATATTACTACGCCTATTATTATGAGTATTCTGGAAAGAGGCGTGTCTGTTGACAGCATAACGATAATGATGCAGAAAGAAGTAGCTGACAGGATAAAATCATCTCCGGGAGGGAAAACCTACGGGGCACTGTCTGTAGCAGTGCAATATTATTGCGATGTCCATCAGGTAACTTCTGTTCCCAAGGAAGTATTTGTTCCTCGGCCGAAGGTTGATTCCACAGTTTTGCAGCTTTCCGTAAGAAAAGAGAGGCCGGTGGATTTAATAAGCGAAAAGGTTTTTTTTTCCTGTATAAAGCATGGATTCGGGCAGAGAAGAAAAACACTTTTAAATTCTCTCACAGGAGTTTGCGGGCTGTCTAAAGATCAGATCAGAGAGATATTATCAGAAACAGGAATTGAGTTTAACAGAAGGGCAGAGACCCTGGATATAAAAGAATTTGCTGCCATCGCCAACAGCGTGGCTGCTTGTTATGGGAGATAAGACAGATGGAGAAACTGAAAGCGTTTTACAATAAATATCTGAAAAATTATATCGTATTGCTGTTTGTTACAGCAGTGGTCTTAAATCTTATTATAGAAACTCTTGCAAGGCATTCTCTTATAAGCAGCATTGCCTTTATGATACAGAGTCCTTTGGTATTTTTATGCAACGTATTAATGATATGGGCGGTTATATCTTTGGCATTGCTTTTTAGGAGAAGAGTTTTTGCCATGTGTATGCTGTCTTTGATATGGCTTACGCTGGGGATAGTAAACGGAGTGATATTGTCTAACAGAATGACGCCGTTTACTGTATATGATCTGAAAAGTTTGGAAGATGGGCTATCCATTGTTTCCAATTATTTTTCCGTGACGACTTTGGTGCTGGCTATAGCAGGGGTACTGGCCTTAGTTCTTGCAATAATATTTTTATACAGAAAAGCCCCAAAGCTTAAGAATAAAGTGAATTATAAAAAGGCAATCGCAGCTATAGCAATAATTGCCATTGGTACTTTCGGAGCTTTTCAGCTGGCTATAAGAACAGGAGTACTGGATACTTTCTTTGGAAATCTCGCTTATGGATACAGAGATAATGGAGTGCCTTACTGTTTTCTTGTGACATGGATGGATAAGGGGGTAAGCAAACCATCAGGATATTCTGAAAATCAGATAAAGAGTATTTTTGAGGACGGTGAATTAGGAGATGACAATATATATACGCCGGGAGAAGATGATAATACGGACGTGAAAAGCAAACCTAATATTTTATTTCTGCAACTTGAATCTTTCATCGACCCTACTTTGGTAGAAGGGCTTGAATATTCAAAGGATCCTATACCTAATTACAGGCAGCTTATGAAAGAATATTCTTCAGGATATCTGACAGTACCCGCTGTAGGAGCAGGTACTGCTAATGTGGAATTTGAAGTTATGACGGGCATCAGCGTTAAGTTTTTTGGACCCGGGGAATATCCATATAAGGAAATATTGAGAAAGACAACGTGTGAGACTACGCCTAATGATCTGAAAACTCTGGGATATTCGTCTCATGCTATACATAATCACAGAGGTGTCTTCTACGGAAGAAATAAAGTATTTTCAAATATGGGGTTTGATACTTTTACAAGTTTGGAATATATGAATAATGTTATGAAGACTCCTAAGAACTGGGCAAAAGATTCTATCCTTACAGAACAGATAATGGATGCTCTTGAAAGTACGGACGGATCAGATTATATATATACTATTTCGGTTCAAGGTCACGGAAAGTATCCGACGGAACAGGTAATAGAAGATCCTGCTGTTACAGTTACCAAGGCTGAATCAGAAGAACAGAAGTGGACATATGAGTATTATGCTAATCAGGTATACGAGATGGATTTATTCGTCAAAGAATTGACTGATACTTTGGCTAATTATGATGAAGATGTTATTCTGGTAATGTATGGAGATCATCTTCCGGCACTGGATATGACGGAAGATATGATGAAAAACGGTTCTTTGTATCAGACTCAGTATATAATATGGAATAACTTCGGCATGGAAAAAGAAGATCAGGATCTGTATGCATACAACTTGACATCGGAAGTTTTAGACAGACTCGGCATATCAGTGGGAATGATAAATAAATATCAACAAAGTCATAAAGATGATAATGATTATCTGAGCGGTCTTGAATCTCTGGCCTATGATATGTTGTATGGCAAGCAGTATATTTATGGAGGAAAAAATCCATATAAGGCTACAAATCTCAAGATGGGTGTTAAGGATATCAAAATAGATGAAATAGTTAAGATCGGAGAAAATTATTATATCAAGGGGCAGAATTTCACTGAATACAGTAAAGTGTCCCTGGATGGAGAGATATTGAGTACGGTATATCTGGGACCTACTATACTGGCTTTGAAGGAGGAAGTTGATCCTGAAGATGTTTCAAAGATGAAGATAAGTCAGGTCGAAAAAAATAAGGAGATTCTGAGTACAACGGAATAAAGCAAATGGAAAGAATAAAAGTTTTTGCCATAAATACAAGTCCCCGAAAAGGGCGAAATACAGAACAGCTTCTTGATGAGGTATTGGCAGGCTGCCTTTCGATGAATACAGACGGCGGAGTTCATGTCAGTACGAAGCTGATGGGAGTATGTGATGCGGCTGCTGAAAATTTTAAAATGTGCAGAGGCTGCTGGGCCTGCGCCAAGACAGGACAATGTGTCTGCGGAGATGATTTCATAAAAGATGTTTATGATGAAATAGAAACTGCAGATATTGTGATATTCGGCGTACCGGTATATTTTTACAGCGTTTCCGCTCAGTGTAAGGCTATAATGGACAGAGCGCTGGCATATATGCCGGTTGGGGATGGAAAGATTACTGTGTCAGCTATCACCTGCGGAAGTGCAGGTGTTGTCAGTACTTTGCAGGCAATGCAGAGTTTTTACAGCTGTCATAATTTTATTGACGCCGGATGGGTCGCCACTTACGGAAAAACATCAGATAAGGAGAAGGGAAAGGCTGTAGCGTATGATTTGGGAAGAAAAGCGGTTAGGCTTGCTTCTGTTGTTAAATCTGCAGTCAATGGTGCTGAGGAACGGGGAGATGATGCGATGTTGAAAGATCTGAAACATGGAAATCATTTTGCTTATGGAACGCATACTTTTTAGATTATAAAAAGAATATAAATCAAAAGGCAGGTTTTTCCTGCCTTTTGATTTAGTATCGCAAAATTATTTTATGTACCACTGGAT
>NZ_JBKTXS010000045.1:0-10389 GCF_046951855.1 Lentihominibacter sp.
GAAGAGTTATGCATCGCAGGTGGAAAAGGATGTCTCGGCAGAGGGAAAGGTTTCGTTTCGTAAGGATCTTAATGTAATGCTGAGCTCAAGTATTAATATTGACGGCAATATGAAGAAGATACAGGAGGATCTTGGATATCAGGATGAAAATGCGGCAGAAGAAGATTATGTCAGAATAGGGGTTAACTGGGGATATACCTCTGCTCAGGCCGATTCAAATATTGATATGGAAAGTATTTTAGCTATTTTAGCTTTTTTGGTTCTTGTAGTGTTTACAGGGTATTTGATAATATATAATATATTTCAGATTTCAGTTTCGGGAGATATACGTTATTATGGCCTTTTGAAAACTATAGGCGTCACACCGAAGCAGCTTCGCAGGATAATAAGAAAACAGGCGCTGATGTTGTGCGTGTTAGGATGCCCTGTGGGAATGGCAGTGGGGTATCTGGCAGGATATGTTCTGACGCCTGTGGTGATATCTCAGACAACACTCGGTGAGGCCAGCCTGACGGTGAGTGCTTCTCCTCTTATTTTTGCAGGGGCAGCTGTATTTTCTCTGATTACTGTTCTTCTGTCATGCGCTAAACCGGGGAGAATCGCTTCCAAAGTTTCACCTGTTGAAGCCACAAAGTATACGGAAAGAGCCAAAACAGCAAGGAAAAAACGCACTACAAGAGGCGCGAAACTGCATAATATGGCGTTTGCTAATCTTGGAAGAAACAAATCAAAGACTGTTCTTGTAGTGGTATCGCTGTCGCTGTCTGTTGTTCTGCTTTCTATACTGATGGCGTTTACAAACGGGTTTAGCATGGAGAAATATCTTAATGAAAAAACATGTGCTGATTTCATAGTAGGAAATACTGACTATTTCAGGTTCAGAGCTAATAGTTCAAAGTCAGGTATGAACAGTCAGGATATAGACCAGATAAAGGAAAACACAGAAATATCATGGGGAGGAGAAGCATGGTCACTGGCAGATACAGGTTCTGTAGAGTGGATCACACAAGAGCAGTTTACAGAGATGTCATCAGAGCAGACTTCGGAAACATCGAAAGATCGACTCAATGACAAAGAAAGCAGAGGAAGTCTTGTTAACATTGATATACAGATAGAAGGACTGGATACTCCGCTTCTTGAAAAGCTTACTGTTTTAGACGGAGATCTTACCCAATTATCTGATCCGAATAAGAAAAACATCGCTATTGCCGTTCATACTGATGATTACGGCAACGCAGATGATTTGAAAGATTACCCGAAAGTGGGAGATAAAATTACTGTAACATATGTGGAAAACGGATATTATATAGACAGCCGTACAGGTAAATTGAGTGATGAGAAGACTCCGCAGGAATATATCCAATATCATATAGATAAAGGCCATGATGTGGAATATACTGTTGCCGCACTTGTAACGGTACCGTATCAAATGTCTTTCAGATCATCAAACCTCTACGGAAGAGATGCCATACTGCCTGTAGATAAGTTGAGGGAAGACAGCGGTGATGATTTGTTTTCATTGTTTTATATGTTTGATACACCTGATTATAAAGCAGAAGTGAAAGCTGAAAGCTTTTTGACTAATATGACCAAGGGTGAATCATCAGGGCTTATGTATGAGAGCAAAGCTTCCATAAGAGATGAATTTGAAGGTTTCAGAAAGATGTTCATTATTTTAGGAGGTGTTCTCTGTGGGATAATAGGTCTTGTGGGAATATTGAACTTCTTCAATGGGATAATGACGGGGATATTAAGCAGACGAAGAGAGTTTGCAATGCTGCAGTCTATAGGCATGACGGGAAGACAGCTGAAGACTATGCTGATTTATGAAGGATTGTTTTATGCTCTTGCGACAATACTCTTTTCATCAGTTCTGACAGCGCTTCTGGGACCTTTGGTAGGAAATATGATGGAAAAAATGTTCTGGTTTTATGAGTACCATTTTACTTTTATGGCCATCACTGTAACAGCTCCTGTTTTCCTGGTACTTGGAGCAGCGCTGCCGGTGATAGTATATAAAAATGTATCAAAGAAAACAGTTGTTGAACGTCTTCGAGAGAGTTAGTGATTATGACAAATAGACAATACAGATATTGGCAAAAATATGTTTTGATATATTTTGAATTAACCTCTTGAAATTAACGTATGATATAACTATAATTAACATTATAAAAACAATATAAGATTAAAATTTATCCTGAGATGTGCGACAAGGCAGTGTAATTCAACCTACGTAACGACATTGGGAGCCCGGGTTTTTGGCGAGCTTATGTCAAGCCTCCTTTGAGTGGAAGACAGAAGCGGAAACAGGGCACCCCCCTATTGAAAGATAGGGTGTGAATTATATCCTTGACGGCATGTCGGGATTTTTTTTAGTAATTAATAGATGAATAAATTTTGATCATATGAAAAATATTCCTGTTATCCTCTTGATTTTTAGCAGGAGTTGACGTATTATATTATTAGCACTCAAAACTAACGAGTGCTAATAAAGTGAAAAGGAGATCAATATGGCTAAAAAACAATTTAAAGCAGAGTCAAAAAGACTTTTGGATTTGATGATCAATTCGATCTACACTCATAAAGAAATATTTTTAAGAGAGCTTATCTCAAATGCCAGCGATGCGATAGATAAACTCTACTATCGCTGTCTGACAGAAGGAGATACAGGTATATCAAGAGATGAGTTCTGTATCAGACTGGAAGCTGACAGAGATACAAGGACATTGAAGATAACCGATAACGGTATGGGAATGACAAAAGATGAGCTGGAGAAAAATCTGGGAACCATTGCCAAGAGCGGTTCTTTGGATTTCAAAGAAGAAATAGAAAAGAAGGATGAAATCGATATAATAGGGCAGTTCGGAGTCGGATTTTATTCAGCGTTTATGGTAAGTGACAAAGTTAGCGTACTAAGTAAAGCCTATGGAGAAGATCAGGCATATTTGTGGGAATCATCCGGAGCTGACGGATACAGTATAACCGAAGCTGAGAAGGAAGGATGCGGTACTGAGATCACTCTGACTCTTAAGGAGGATACAGATGATGATAAATACAGTGAATATCTGGACACCTATAAAATAAAGAACCTTGTTACGAAGTATTCAGACTATATAAGATATCCAATACAGATGATGGTGGAAAAGAATCGTCTCAAGCCGGGCTGTGAGGATAAAAAGCCGGAAGAGCAGGAGTATGAGACATATAGTGAGCTTGAGACACTTAACAGTATGGTACCTCTGTGGAAAAAGAGCAAAAGTGAGATAAGTGACGAAGATTATAATAATTTCTATAAGGAAAAGTTTTTTGATTATACAGATCCGGCTAAAGTTATACACACAGATGTTGAAGGTATCGTAAGTTATACAGCATTATTGTTTATTCCCGGACAGGCTCCATTTAATTATTATACGAAAGATTTTGAGAAGGGGCTTCAGCTTTATTCTTCAGGAGTACTTATCATGGACAAGTGTGCGGATTTGCTTCCGGATCATTTTAGTTTTGTGAGAGGTCTTGTGGATTCTCAGGACCTGTCTTTAAATATTTCAAGGGAAATGCTTCAGCATGACAGGCAGCTTAAGGCTATAGCCCAGAGGCTTGAGAAGAAGATAAAAAGTGAACTTCTTTCTATGCAGAAGACAGACCGGGATAGATATGTAAAGTTTTTCAAGAACTTCGGCCTTCAGCTTAAATATGGACTTTATGACGGATTCGGGGCTCATAAGGATATGCTTAAAGACCTTGTGATGTTTTATTCTTCCACAGAGAAAGATTTGGTTACACTTTCTGAATATGTCAGCAGAATGAAGCATGAGCAGAAGAATATATATTATGCGTCGGGGGAAAATGTAGAGAAGATCGATAAACTTCCTCAGACGGAACTTCTCAAGGATAAAGGGTATGAGATATTATATCTTACAGACGACATAGACGAATTTGCTTTGCAGATGTTGCAGGAGTTTGATGAAAAGGAGTTTAAATCAGTATCAGCGGAAGATCTTGATATAGGAGAATCAAAAGAGGAAAAAGAGGAATCCGAGAAACAAGCAGAGGAGAGCAAAGACCTTCTCGAGTTTATGAAAGAGGCTTTGGAAGGAAAAGTTTCCGAAGTGAGACTTTCAGGAAGACTTAAGAGCCATCCTGTATGCCTGACTTCAAAGGGAGGTCTTTCCATAGAAATGGAAAAAGTTCTCAATTCAATGCCTACCGATGAAAAAGTACAGGCTCAGCGTGTACTTGAGATCAACGCAAAGCATCCTGTTATGGAAGCACTCAGAAGACAGTACGATACAGATAAAGAAAACGTGAAAAAATATGCATCGCTGCTTTATGATCAGGCTTTGATGATAGAAGGCCTTCCTGTAGAAGACCCTGTAGCTTTTTCGAATGCTGTATGTGAGCTTATGACAAAATAACTTGCAGCATGACTTAACGAACACATTGATTACATGGTTATTCATGGTATAATAAATACCTGGGCGGCATATATTGTCGTTCAGGTATTTTATTGTGCATGGGAATATCATATTGATATTTCCAAAATATAAACAGACATAGCCGTAAAAGGGTACGGTGTATTTTATTTATATAAAGGAGAGTTTAAAATTGCAGGCATTAACATCGATTGAAATTTTGGAAAAAATATCGGATTCCGCTGTTGCAAAAGCGCGCGGAAGCATAAAGCATTTTATTTTAGCTATACTGGCGGGAGCTTATATAGCTTTTGGAGCTCAGGCATCTGTGATGGCATCATTTAATCTGGTTTCCGATCCAGCTACCTTTGGTATCGGCAAATTGGTATCTGCTATGGTTTTTCCTGTGGGACTTATGATGGTAATGTTGTGTGGCGCAGAGTTGTTTACCGGCAATAATCTTATGATTATAGGAACGCTTGACAGAAAGATAAAGATGTCGGGTATGTTAAAAAACTGGATAGTTGTTTACATAGGTAATTTTGTCGGGGCTTTGTTGATTGCAGCTTTAGTCAATTATTCCGGACTTTTGGAGAGCGGAGGAGGGCTTCTTGGTGCCGTCACTGTTAAAACAGCTGTTTCAAAAGTCAGTCTTGATTTCGGTAAAGCCTTTGTTTTAGGTATAATGTGTAATTGGATGGTTTGTCTTGCTGTATGGATGGTAACAGGAGCATATACTACTATAAGTAAAATTTTTTCGATATTTTTCTGTATAGGTCTTTTTGTAGTTTCAGGATTCGAGCACAGTATCGCTAATATGTATTTTGTTCCGGCCGGTATAATAGCATCAGGAAATGATGCTTTTGTACAGCTTCTTGGCACAGACATATCAAATCTTAACATAGAAAATTTCCTGATGGGGAATCTTTTACCTGTTACATTGGGCAATATAGTAGGAGGCGGTATATTTGTAGGAGTTGTATACTGGCTAGTGGGCAGAAAGCTTAAATAAGAGTGCGGGTGTATTGTGTGAGGAGAAAAAATAAATATGAAAAAAATCAATATAGCGAATATAAAGGGATTCAGGATAGGCAACGCCCAGAATGAAAAAGCAGGAAGCGGATGCACTGTCATTATATGTGAAGACGGAGCTGTCGGAGGTGTTGATGTGAGAGGCGGAGGTCCTGCTACACGGGAGACGGATCTTCTCTCTCCTGTGAGTTCATGTGAGAAGATTTATGGTGTTCTTTTATCGGGAGGAAGTGCTTTTGGACTGAATTCTGCGGCAGGAGTTATGAGATATTTAGAGGAAAGAAATATAGGCTTTGATGTAGGTGAAGGATATGTTCCTATAGTTCCGGCAGCATGTCTTTACGATCTGTCAGCTGGAGATTTTTCTTTCAGACCGGATGCAGATATGGGTTATGAGGCTTGTGTAAACTCTGAGCTGAATAGTCCGCAGCAGGGTAATTACGGAGCTGGAACAGGGGCTACCGTAGGAAAATTTTTAGGCGCCGCAAGATCAATGAAAGGCGGACTCGGTATATATGCTGTACAGATAGGCAGGCTTAAAGTCGGAGCTGTAGTGGCTGTAAACTGTTTGGGAGATGTTTATGATGCTGATACAGGAAGGCAGATTGCAGGCCTTTTGGCAGAAGACGGCACAACGCTTGAGAGTACACGCAATATTATGTGGGATAATATTCAGCAGCCGAAAAATGTTTTTACAGAAAACACTACAATAGGATGTATTATAACAAACGGCAGACTTACGAAAGCTCAATGCTGTAAACTGGCTTCCATGAGTCATAACGGTTATTCGGCAGCTATAAAACCTGTTCATACATCGGCGGATGGCGATACAATATTTTATCTTTCAAAAGGAGAGGTAGAAGTTAATCCTGATGCGCTGGGTGATCTCAGCTCTTACATCATGTCGAAAGCTATAAATGAAGGTATCAGAAATGCAGTGTCAGCATATGGATTTGCGGCGGCTGCAGATCTGAAAGAACAGAGAGTATAATAGGTGAATATATGAAAAAGATAGCTATAATAGATGGTAACAGCCTGATAAACAGAGCATATTATGCCATGAGGAATCCTATGATAACAAAGGATGGAATATTTACTCAGGGTATATTCGGTTTTCTTAATATGCTGGACAAGATTAAACGTGATTATGAACCGGAATACATGGCTGTCGCATTTGATATGAAAGCTCCTACATTCAGACATAAGGAATATGAAGAATATAAAGCTGGAAGAAAAAAAATGCCACCTGAGCTTGCTATGCAGATACCTCTTTTAAAGGATATACTCAGAGCAATGAATATAAAGCAGCTGGAACTTGAAGGTTTTGAAGCGGATGATATCATCGGGACTATAGCTAAAAAAGCCGAGACAGAAGGATTGAATCCTTATATAATTACAGGAGATAAAGATGAGCTTCAGCTGGCTTCTGATGTTACTAAAGTAATAATAACGAGAAAAGGTGTTTCAGAGTTTGATATATATGACAGGGAAGCCATGATAGAAAAATATGGCTTTACACCTGAACAGTTCATAGATTTTAAAGGTCTTATGGGAGATCAGTCAGACAATATACCCGGCGTTCCGGGAGTAGGTGAAAAGACAGCAACTAAGCTGGTGATGGAGTTTGGGAGCATAGAGAATCTGCTGTCCAATACAGATAACATAAAACCAAAAGGTGTAAAGCAAAAAATAGAAGACAATGCTCAAATGGCTGTTATGAGCAAGAGACTGGCTACTATAAATACACAAGTGCCTATAGAGGTAAACTTTGAAGAATTTTTTATTGAAGAGCCGGATTATGATAAGCTTGTCGAACTGTACACCAAACTGGAGTTCAATAAATTTCTTAAAAAACTTAATATAGGAATAAGTAACAAGACATTTTCAGAGGAAAACGATTCTCATAATATGCCGGTAGACACCTCGGCATTTCAGCGAATTATAATAGACAGCGATGAATCATTGAATAAAATAACCTTCAGTGATAAAACTGTTATAAAGGTTTTCGGGGACTATAATCATACAGGTGATGTTTTCATAGAAGGCGTAGCTGCTGTAAATGGAGGAATATACTATTATTTTGATTATCAGAAACTTGAGAATTTCCCGGACTGGCTTTTACGGCAGGATGTGACATACTGGGGACATGGACTTAAACGTGATTATTTTATGTTAATGTGTGAAGGCGTGAAAAACTTTGATACAGGATTTGATACCATGATAGCCCAGTACGTATTGGATTCCGGAAGAAGCAATTACAGTCTGGCTGCCATATCAAATGAATATCTTCATATCACTGTAAAAGATGAGAAGAATTTTTTTAGTGACAATGGACAGGTTGATATGTTTTCTGATAATAAAAAAGCCTATGTGGATTATGGCTTTGATGTGTGTACAGCTGTCCTGAACCTCGCAGATATGCAAAAGGAAAGGCTTAAGCAGGAAGAACTAGATAATGTGTTTTACAATGTTGAGATCCCTCTCATTATAGTGATGGCTTCTATGGAATATGAGGGGTTTAAAGTCGATAAAAATGTTCTTCGGCAGTTTGGGCATGTGATGGCTGAGAAAATTGATGAGATATCGGCAAAAGTTTTTCAATTGGCAGGAGAGACTTTTAATTTGAATTCTCCTTTTCAGCTGGGTGATATATTGTTTGAAAAATTAGGCTTGCCTGCAGGAAAAAAGACAAAAAGAGGATATTCCACCAGTGCTGATATTCTTGAAAAAATAAAAGATAAGCATCCTATAGTACCTGCTGTGCTGGAATACAGGACTCTTTCGAAACTTAAAAGCACATATATAGAAGGACTTATTCCCCTCATCAGTGAAACTGACGGAAAAGTTCATGCGCATTTTAATCAGACAGTGACTACTACGGGGCGTATAAGTTGTACAGAGCCAAATCTTCAAAATATACCTATAAGACAGGAAATGGGAAGAAAGTTAAGGAAAGCTTTTATACCTGATTCAGATGACTGTGTTCTTGTAGGAGCTGACTATTCTCAGATTGAACTTAGGGTTCTTGCTCATATGTCCGCGGATCAGGCGCTGATAGAGGCCTTCAACAGAGGTGAGGACATACACAGAGCAACTGCAGCCAATGTTTTAGGAGTACCGGAAGAAGAGATAACTATTGAAGAAAGAAGCCGAGCAAAAGCTGTGAATTTTGGTGTGATTTATGGCATGAGCAGTTTTGGTCTTTCTACGGAGCTTAATATAACGAGAAAAGATGCAGAAGAATATATAAACACATATTTTAAAAAACATATGGCAGTAAAGGCATTTATGGACGGACAAGTAGAATTTTGCAGAGAAAAAGGTTATGTAACTACAATAATGGGAAGAAAGCGATATATAAAAGAAATAAAAGCTTCAGCCTATATGGTGAGACAAGTGGGGGAAAGACTTGCCATGAATACACCGATACAGGGAAGCGCAGCCGATATAATAAAGATAGCGATGATTAAAGTATATAATGCCATAAAAGAACGAAATCTAAAATCAAGTCTGATACTGCAGGTACATGATGAGCTTATAATCAATACCTACAAAGATGAGAAGGAAGAGATCGAGAAACTTCTTGTGGAAAACATGGAAGGAGCATATCAGATGGCGGTCAAATTAAAGGCTGATCTTAACGAGGGAAGCAGCTGGTATGAATTGAAGTAATATCGTACAGTGTTTTGTTTTACAGAAAAGAGATATTAAAATGATAAAAGTAATTGGTCTTACTGGCGGGATAGGTACAGGAAAATCTACCGCTGCAGAGTATTTAATACAAAAGGG
Organism: Lentihominibacter sp.; assembly: GCF_046951855.1. Classification (NCBI taxonomy): domain Bacteria; kingdom Bacillati; phylum Bacillota; class Clostridia; order Peptostreptococcales; family Anaerovoracaceae; genus Lentihominibacter; species Lentihominibacter sp. The sequence continues at coordinate 9,234 of NZ_JBKTXS010000045.1, forward strand.
ATTTGCACATATAGACGCTGATGATATAAGCAGGAAACTTACAGAGAGCGGAAGCGATATGCTTCCAGTTCTTGATGAAATATTCGGGCCTGAAGGCGAGTTCGGCGACGGAAAAACCAGAATACTTGATGATAAAGGAAATCTTATTAGGAAAGCATTGGCGGCTGTAGTTTTTTCAGATATAAACAGAAAATCTCGTCTTGATGAGATAATGTTTTCCAGGATTATAGCAAGAATAGATGAAAAAATAGCGTGGTTTAAAAGACATCCTGCTGAAGCCGGCAAAGGTGTGCTTTTGGATGCGCCTCTGCTTTTCGAGGCTGGGCTTGACAGTAGATGTGATCTTGTTCTTGTTTTAGTGGCTGATATGGATGTGAGGCTGGCCAGAGTATGTTGCCGTGACAGTGCTACTCCTGAGGAAGTACGAGACAGGATAAAAAGTCAGATGAGTGATAATGAGAAAATAAAGAAAGCTGATGCAGTAATAGATAATTCTGAAGAGAGGGCTGATTTGTACGAGAGCCTTGATGAGTTTTTGAGAGAGTATTTTTCTGTATTTTAAATACATGAAAATACTTTATGAAATTTTCAAAAAATTCTTGCAAACTGTATTGAGCGGTGCTATAATAAATTCAAGAAAGGAGAAGTCAAACAAATTTTGATAAAAAGTTAGAGCAAGAGATGTAACTTGGAAGTTAGAATTTGTATGATGAAGAAAGAGGGTGAGTCCGCCAGAAATGTCAATTGAAGAACAAAGAAAATACCAGCCTGCAGAAATTTGAAACGCCATACTTTATAAAGTGATTATAAAGAGGGTAATGAGTAAAGCGGAAACTTTAATATAATCGAGAAGTAATAGCTGACATACAATCAAAAGATTGTGAAGGGATAAGAGAATATTTTGAACAAGTCAGAAGGGTATCGATTTAAAGATGAAAGCTTTGCAGAAAAGAATGTATTCAGACAGATGAGGCTGGTATTTTTATTGTCATATAAAATATTATTTTTTAAACCTTTAAAAAAAGTAAATTATTTTGTTGACAAAAGGAATAAAAATCTATACAATAGAGAAGCACTGTTAAGTAAAAACTTAATAATATATGCGGCCTTGGCGGAATAGGCAGACGCGCACGTTTGAGGGGCGTGTGGGAGACCG
>NZ_JBKTXS010000046.1:0-10333 GCF_046951855.1 Lentihominibacter sp.
CTTTCAACATAATTTGACATTTTTTTTCTCCTCTTTAATAATAAAATTCGCAAAGTTGGTAATGCCTTATTAACTTAAATATATCACTTTGTTAAAATGCAGTCAACGGGTTTTCAAAGGTTTAATCAAAACCGCAACTTTATAATAAACGCGTTGCAATAAATGTAAGTAAAGGTAAAATCTCATCAACCATTGTTTGTTGATTCATGGCAGACATGATATAATAATCGGAAGAAAAAAAGCCAAACTGTGTAAATGGAGGAACAGGTTTGATTCGTAATATAGTGAGAGAAACACAACAGGTGCTTACAGACAGAAGATCCCTTGGTTTTTTCGGTACAAACAGAAAAAACATGATCCGTCTTTTAAATGATCTGCAGTGGAAAAAGGTTTTTACAAAACTTGCCGAGAACAGAGAGTTTTCGGCGGAAAAAATATTGGAGGAAATGAAGCCTTTCATGGAAAAATGGTCAGAAGAACCGGAATGTGGCTGGCTTCAGTTTATATGTGAAGAAACTAAAGCTGCCATGTATCCGGAAAATTATATTGCACGGGCAGAAACCGGGCAGAACAGAGCCAAATATTTTTTCCTTGAAAATTACAGGGCTTTGTTGAGATATGAGAGGCAGAGCAAAGGGTTTTCGCCTACAGATCATATAGACTTTTTTGGGAAAGATCAGGTTAAGGAATGCATCACTTTTAAAGAATATGAAAGACTGTTAGATTTCTGGAAACGTGATTATATTTTTGAATTTATGAGGATTAGCCGGGAAATAACGCCGTTTAATACGATAGGTCATATAGGTGGGGTTCACTATGTTGCTACATTTGTCGGAAAACAGCTTTTAGGTACCGATATACCTATAGATATGGCACTTGTCTCGGGTGCCGCCGCATGCCATGACTTGGGAAAATTCGGATGTAGTCCGCAGGAAGCCGAGCGAATCCCGTATCTTCATTATTATTATACAGATGAGCTCCTTAAAAAAGAAAATATGCCTATGACAGCGCATATCGCCAGCAACCATTCCACATGGGATCTTGAACTGGAAAACCTTTCTGTGGAATCTTTGCTTTTGATATATGCTGATTTCAGAGTGAAAAGCAGCAGACGAAACGGTGAGGAGACCATACATTTTTATACTCTTTCGGAAGCTTTTGATGTCATATTGGAAAAGCTTGATAATGTTGATTTGGAAAAGCAACACAGATATGAGAAAGTTTATGCAAAGCTTAAGGACTTTGAAGATTATCTTATTGACTTGGGCGTAGAAACAGATGTATGGAGTTCTCCTGCTCACAATGTGGGAGTCTATGAGCAGGATATGGCGCTTTTGATGGCAGATCAGGTAGTGCAGCATATAAAGTATACTGCTATAGAGCATAATATACAGATAATGGGAATATTCAATAATGAATCTGCTTTCGGAAGTCTCATAGAGGCTGCCAGAAGTGAGAAACAGTGGAAAAGCCAGAGGACTTATCTTAATATTCTTTCGGAATATTTTACTTATATGACAAAGCCGGAAAAACAGCTTACGATAAATTTTCTGTATGAATTGTTGTCTCACAGAGAGGGGGATATAAGACGTCAGGCAGGAAGGCTTATGGGAAATATAATAGCTGAATATGATGATGTATACAGAAAGGAGATTCCTGAGTGGGCCGGAAGCGACAGCATAGATGTATCTGAGGCTGCTGAGATATGGGATACATATCTTCACAAAATAGTGTTTCCGGATTATCGTGTTACGGATCAGCACAGAAGCTGGATAGGATATACTCTCAAGGTAGTTCTTCAGGGGCTTATCGAAAGCTCTGAGGATGGTAATATAAGTGTTTTTATGAGACAGTACTTCAGGCTGTTCGGATTCAGCCGTGTTAAAGACAGTGCTGTATTTGTGCTTCTTGATTCTGTTATAACGATTCCGCAAAAGCTGTTTTCTGAAGAAGAAATGATTTCCGTTTTAGAATTCGCCGAGACGGTATCTGTAAGGGAACCTGTTGAAATTAAAATAGGAGCTCTGAGAGTTGCCGAATATATTTCTGACAAGATGGACAGCTATTACGTAAAAAAATGTATAAAAAATATAATAGGCAATGCATGTGATACCATGGATAATATAAGTGTGTCATATTTGGTCTATAAAATACTGAAGAATATAGGAGAGGAAGAAAACGCCAAGAAATGTTATGATAAGATTGGATTACTGGAAGAACAAGGTTCTTTGAGTGATGCTGTATCGGCAATATTCAGAGAGAATCTCAAAGTAGGAACTCCGTGGGTTGTGAAGATTGTTAATATGGAGTTTCTTCTTGAACACGCTCTAAATGACAGACTCAAAGAACAGACCTTCTATCTGGCCTCTCATTTTTCTAATCTGATAAAAGTCAGTGAGAGAGTTACCGTAAGGCATAAAGCGGGGAGAGGTCTGATTGAGATCGCAAGGACACTTCCTATAGAGCAGATAAATGAGATAGTTATAGAATTAACAAAGGGGCTTGAGATTGGTGAATATCAATTTTCTAAATATATTCCGGAGTATCTGGGTGAGCTTGTTCTTTATCTGTATCCGGGTGAATTGGATGAGTTTATGGACAATATAGGAGAATTGATAGAAAATACTAATGACAAGGTAGGTTCAGTAGCATTGGATACCATAGGAGAAGTTATAAAAAAATATTCGTCTTATAGATATAAGAATATTGAGCCTAAGGTGGAATATGAGAGTCGCAAGACAAAGATGCTGGGGATGCTGCTTAAGGGATTTGCCAATTATCATGAAGTGGTCAGCCAGGAAGCAGTCATGGTTACAGGTCAGTATATTTTCGGAACAGAAGAACTTTCGCAAGAAGAAAAGTTTGATATTTTCAGGCAAACATATAAGAAGATTCTGACTCTGATAACAGATATAGAAGAGTATGATATGAATTTCTTTACGAATGCGGCTGCGCTGAATCATATATATAGATTTATTTCTGAATACAAGTTTAGCTGCGGAGATATGAATCTGCCGGAAAATCATAATATTGCATTCTTTCCGGGAACTTTTGATCCTTTTTCTCTTAGCCATAAAGGAATTGTACAGGCTATAAGGGATGAAGGATTTGAGGTGTATCTTGCCATAGATGAATTCTCATGGTCAAAAAAAACGCAGCCGAGGATGATAAGAAGACAAATAATTTCAATGTCTGTGGCAGGAGAACCTGATGTTTTTCTGTTTGCTGATGATTTTCCTGTCAATATTGCAAATCCTGAGGATCTTAAACATTTGAAAGAACTGTTTCCCGAAAAAGATCTTTATATAGTGGTAGGAAGCGATGTGATAATCAATGCGTCTTCATACAGGTCAGAAGCAAGCCGCGATTCGATTCATTCTATGAATCATATTGTTTTCCAGAGAGAAACCATGGAGAATAGGGGCAAAGACAGGATAGCTCTTGAAAAGGCATATGAAAACATGAGCGGAAAAATAAGGGAGCTAAAGCTGCCGGTGTATCTGGAAGATATAAGTTCAACAAGAATAAGAGAGAATATAGATTACGGACGTGATATATCAAATCTCATAGATCCTGTAGCCCAGAATTTCATATATGATAACAGCCTTTATCTGAGAGAGCCTCAGTATAAGAATGTATTTGAGATAAAGAATATATCATTTGAATCTCTTAAGTACAGAGGAAGCCAGATACTGGCGGATATGGAAGAAGATCTGAGAGAAAGAGGATTGGATGTGGCTTGTATAAAGCGATATCTGGATGATCCGGATGTAAGTGCTGCAGTCATGTGGAATGAGAATCGGCGCATATGTGCTATTGCGGCTGTGAATGAGATAGAAACAGGAGAGCTTTATGACGAATTCAAAGATGTGGAGATAGCGTCTTACCTGAGGGAAAAGGCTACAGGGCGGATGCTGATTATACGGGGCCTTTACTGTTCGTCGAATACAGATATGAGAAAACTGCTGCAGATAATAACGACAGAGGTATTGTCAGAAGCAGTAGCAGATGATATGACATACGGTATATATCATCCTCTTGAGGAACAGCCAAGTAATAATATATTGGACATACTGAGTCTGCAGGGATTTACTGAAATAATTTTAAAAGGCGAGCCTCAGGGTGTGTATGAAGTCAATATGAAGGAGCCTATCGCTGTTATTGAGAATATGGATACGGTTTTGAAAGAGCCGTTTAATACTAATCAAAAAATACTCAGAATACTTGAACAGACTCATATAGAGATGCAGAGGGCGTTAACTAAGCTGAATCCGGGGAATCTTGTCTTGTCTTTTAATGCAGGAATCATGCATCAGAAGATAGTCGACATGGTAACCAAGAATAATAATGTTCCAAATTACCCCGGAATGAAGCGGAATTTGGGAGAATGTATGTGCGTGCCTTTTGGGAAGATACTCAGAGGTATGGTAGTACCTAATACTGTGACAAAGACTCTTCATACTGAAAAGATGTTTTCGCCGACTCTTGACAGTTTCACTATAGAAGAATATCCGATGTATGCTACCATACCTAATCAAATAAAGACGATAAAGTCTTTTAACAGACCGGTGATACTGGTGGATGATCTGCTTCATAAAGGGTACAGAATAAAAGCTCTTGATCCTATTTTTAAGGAAAATGATTTGAAAATAAGAAAACTGATAATGGGTGTTCTTTCGGGGTATGGCAGAGATTTAATGACTATTCAGGATCGTGATGTGGAAAGCGCTTATTTTATACCGAATCTTAAAGCATGGTTTGTTGAGTCCACTTTATGTCCGTTTATAGGAGGAGACGGTGTTCAGAGTTTTGAGAAGACAGAGGCGAATTTGATACCGTCCATAAATCTGATACTGCCTTTTGCAGCACCTACATTTCTTCATGATTCCAGTAAGGAAGCAGTTTATGAGATGTCAATGGTATGCATTGACAATGCGGCCAAGATCTTCAAGGTCTTGGAAGAAGAATATCAGACGCTGTTTGAGCGAAAGCTGACTATAAAACGCCTCTCGGATGTTATAAAATCGCCGAGAATGCCTAATGGATCAAATAGAGTAGCCGTGGATTTCAACTTATCTCCGTCGGTATATATGGCTGATTACATGGAGAGACTTTTAAGATTGGAAAGTGCGTTAAAATGAGATATATAAGTGAATTGATAGATAAAAACAGAAAAACGAAGCTTAGTGAAAGCTCGGTGATGTTTCCTGACAAAAAAAGGATAAAAAAGGACAGCAAAGTGAATCTTCTTGCTTTAGGGGATGTTGGAGGTACCGTTCTTATGGGATTGAAACTTCTTGGAGGAAGTACCATAAGTCAAATAGGAATATATGATCTGGATGAAAAAATGGCGAGACGATATGAGATGGAGATCAATCAGATATCTTTTCCCGATGGAAGAAAACTGCCTTTTGTAGAAATCCTCAAGGAAGAACGAATTTTTGACTGTGATATGTTTGTGTTTTGTGCATCTCTTGGCGTACCTCCGGTGGGATCTTCGGGAGATGTAAGGATGGCTCAGCTGAAAGCCAACCGCAGATTGGTATCTATGTATGGAAAAAAGGCTGTGAAAAGTGGATTTGACGGTATCTTTGCAGTTGTATCTGATCCTGTGGATCCTCTGTGCAAGGCAGCTCTTATGTCAGGTCTTGATCCCTGTCAGATTCAAGGATATGGCCTTGGTGTCATGAATGGACGAGCTCGTTATTTTGCAGAAAAAGATAAACGGTTCACCAGATATTTGAGAGAAGGGAGAGCTTTCGGGCCTCATGGAGAGGATCTTGTAATAGCAGACAGCATCAAAGTATATAATGATGAGATATCAAAGGAATTGACCAAATTTGCGGTGACTGCTAATATGAGGGTGAGAGAAGATGGATTCAAACCTTATATTGCTCCGGCTATGTCATCGGGGGCAATATCTCTTATAGAAACTCTTAAGGGAGAGTGGAATTATTCCTCAGTTTATTTTGGCTGCGGGGAAAAAGGAGCGTTTTTAGGGTGTAAAAATAAGAGAACGCCGGAAGGTATAGTAGCAGAGAATCTTCCACTTGATGAAGCGCTGTTTATGAGAATAAAGCATGCATATGATAATTTGAAGAATCTTTAAAAAAAGACGGTCCTCAGCAGATGAAAGGAGAAGTTATGAAAGATTTGATTGTAATAAATCCATACTGTCCAGAGGAAAGTAAAAAAGAGAGGCTTGAAAAAATAGTGCGGTACAGTGTAGGAAACAGGATTCATAAGGTTTTTTCCACTGTGGAAGAAGTGGAGAATGCTGATCTGAGGAATAAAAGAATACTATTCACTATTTCTTTGGGGCAGTCCGGTATAAACTTAAGCTGGTATGCAATCATGAAATATCTGAGGATTAACAGCAATGCTCTTGACGGATCCGTAGGAGGAGTTATCCTTGACGGCAACAGCGAGATATTCACGAAATCAACAGGACGGAGTCTTGTGTTTACTGCTAACAGAGCCGGATGCACGTTTCCGGGCAGACCTCTTGTGGAAGGGACAAGGACTTTGAAGAATTACAACATACAGGCGCAGAATCTTAACACTGATAATATGGGAGCATATATGACAGCCGGAAGAGATCTGGTAAATAATATTATGAAATATTCTCCGAAGAAGAAAGCCCATCCCAATATACTGGTACTTCATGCCGGAAACAGCAGTATATCAAACAGTTTGGCTCTTTGGAACATGGTGAAAAAACATCTGCCGCAGTGCCATTTTAACGAAATTTCTTTGAGAAACGGGCAGATTATAGACTGCAGGGGGTGCTCATATGCAACATGCAGACATTTTGGAGAAGAAGGCAGTTGTTTTTATGGGGGAACTATAACTGAGAAAGTGTATCCGGCTATTCTGGCTTGTGATGCTCTTGTGATGGTATGTCCAAATTATAATGATGCTTTAGGAGCTAATTTGACAGCTTTTGTGAATAGAATGACAGCGCTTTTCACTGCTCATAGGTTTTATGATAAAAGTCTTTTCGGAGTTGTGGTTTCAGGCTACAGCGGAGGGGATATTGTAGCGGAACAGCTTATAAGCGGTCTTAATATGAATAAAACCTTTGCTTTGCCCGGCAAATTTGCTATACTGGAAACAGCTAATAATCCCGGAGAGATAACAGTCTCGGAAGGAGTGGGCAGAAGAGCTGAGAGCTTTGCACATAACATGAAAAGTGTTCTGATAGGATAAAGCTGAAAGTTCAATTTTTAGATTTACATACTCGGGAAAGGAGGCAATATCATGACTGAAACATCTATGGATACGGATATGAAGACACAGCAGTTCGATGAAGATGTTGACAAGATTTTGGGACTGCTGCAGGAAAAATCATATTTTAAAGCGAGGGATGAGATATTAAAACATAATGAAGTTGATATTGGTGAAATTCTCGAAGAGGTGCTGGAATCTTTGGGAGTAGAAAAGACTATCATCATATTCAGGATGCTGCCTAAAGATGTATCCGTAGAAGTATTTTCTCATTTGCCCTCAGACGATCAAGTGACTATTGTTCATGGAATAACCGACAGGGAAATTTCATATATCATTGAGGAACTTGATTTTGACGATAAGATTGACGTATTGGAAGAACTGCCGGCAAATATAGTAGATAAGATACTTGAAAATACGCCTAAAGAAGAACGAAAACTGATAAATACTTTTTTAAATTATCCGGACACATGCGCAGGAAGTTTGATGACGCCTGATTATATAAGCCTTCAGGAGACCATGACAGTTTCTGAGGCTATGGCTCACATAAAACATGAGGGTATGGACAGCGAGACTGTTTATACGTGTTATGTGAAAAAAGGCGGGAGAAAGCTTGACGGTATCGTTTCTCTCCGAGCTCTTGTCATCGCAGATGATGACATGAAAATATCAGAGCTGATGAATACTGACTATGTATATGTCAATGTTTACGATGATCAGGAAGAGGTGGCTGAAACTTTTAAAAAATATGGTTTTTTAGCTATACCTGTGGTTGATAATGAACACAGGCTCGTAGGTATCATAACATTTGACGATATTCTTGAAGTAATAGAGGAAGAGACTACTGAGGATATCCAGAGAATGGCAGGAGTAATGGATGATTCGGATACAGAATACCTTGATATGGGGGTTTTCAGGCATGCTCGTAATAGGATACCGTGGCTTGTTTTCATGAATATATCAGCCATGATAACAGGAACCATAATTCTAAGGTTTGAGACAGTACTGGCTCAAGTGATTATATTGGTTTCGTATTTGCCTCTTCTGATGAGTACAGGTGGAAATACAGGATCTCAGGCGGCGACTCTTGTCATAAGAGGTATGGCTGTAGATGATATAGATTTAAAAGATGCGCTGAAGGTTGCTTGGAAAGAGTTCAGGATAAGTATAATACTGGGAATATCCCTTAGTATTTTGAATATGGCAAAGGTTGTATTCATAGACGGACAGAAAGTGATTATAGGATTTACGGTGGCACTGTCTATGATAATAATCGTAGTTTTTGCTAAACTTTTGGGAAGTCTTCTGCCTATGGCTGCGAAAAAGCTCGGTATAGACCCTGCCTTAATGGCGAATCCTATGATATCGTCACTTACAGACATGTTTTCATCGGTTACATTTCTGCTGATAGCATCTTTGCTTTTGGGAATAACTCTTTAAATTTGTTTGTAATAAAAAATTTACAGGTCATTGAAGGTACTTTTTTCACTGACCTGTTTTTATTTTTTCTTTGAGGAATTTTAATGTAATATTTATATATTATTTAATATTGTATTTTATTTCCCGAAGGAGGATATAGATTTATGAGTGATTCTGCTGTAGCGTGCATTATTTTTATTGCGGTTATGATTATTATAATCTCTGAAAGAATACACAGGGCTGTTGTTGCTATTTTCGGTGCTGTACTGCTTCTGGCATTGGGAGTAATGGATGTTGAAGCGGCTGCCGGATATGTAGATTTTAACACCATAGGGGTTTTGGTGGGAATGATGTTGTTCATGGCAACAGTAAAATACTCAGGTCTATTTGAGTCTCTTGCGGTGATATCGGCTAAGGCTGCAAAGGGAGATCCATGGCGCATTATGATTATATATATGATTATTACGGCTTTGTTGTCATCAGTGATAGATAATGTTACAACAGTTCTTTTGATGGGTCCTGTAACCTTAGCTATAACCAGAGCTTTGAGAGTAAATCCTGTTCCATTTTTGATGACTCAGATAATGGCTTCTAATATAGGTGGTACGGCGACTCTTATAGGTGATCCTCCTAATATAATGATAGGCGGAGCTGCGGGCTTATCTTTTATGGATTTTGTGATATTTAACGGACCTGTTGTTTTGATAGTAATGACAGTGATTATTATTTTTTTCAAGTTTCTTTACAGGTCAGAGATGAAGAACGATAGCTTGGGTACGAAAAAGATCATGAAAATGGATGCAAGCCGTATGGTATCTGATAAAAGTCTTCTTGTGAAAAGTATAATAGTCATGTTGGCTACGGTGACAGGTTTTGCATGCAGCAGTTCGTTTAATATTGAAACGTCTGTAGTGGCTTTGTCTTCTGCAGTGATAATGCTGATAATTGGAAAACAGGATCCGGAAAAAATTCTGGCTGCTGTAGAATGGACCACTATAATATTTTTTATAGGTTTGTTTATAATAGTAGGCGGACTGGTGGAGACCGGAACAGTAGATCGCATTGCATCTGTAATAGTTAATATTACGCAAGGAAATCCTATGACAACGATGCTGATAATATTGTGGGTATCAGCTGTGCTATCATCGACACTTGATAATATTCCGTTTGTAGCGACTATGATTCCCCTTATAGCAGCTATGGGAGAGAGCGGTATGGATATATCTCCTCTCTGGTGGGCGTTGTCATTGGGTGCATGCTTGGGCGGTAATGGTACTATAATAGGCGCGTCAGCTAATGTTGTGGTGACAGGTATGAGTGAAAAAAACGGATATCCTATAACATACATGCAGTATTTTAAGATTGGGTTTCCTGTGATGCTGCTGTCGGTGGCGATATGTACCGTATATATGGTGGTTATGTATAGATAGATTGAACGTATAGAAATGATATGAAGTCATTTCTATATATTTTGATGGATTAATAGGATTGAATCGTTCATTTTTTAATTTTAGCATTCGGTTTATACACTTTTCTCAGATGTACTATTTAGATGACAACTTCTTTTGTAAAAGAAAAAAACAAATAAAATCGTGTTGAATACAAAAAGTAAAAATGATAGAATCTTAATAGTCCTTAAAAATTTGACGGTATAAAAACAGAAGTTGCGGAGAATTTTATGGAAAAT
>NZ_JBKTXS010000047.1:0-10044 GCF_046951855.1 Lentihominibacter sp.
CAGTATATCCGTCTTCAAGAAGAGTATCAAATTGATCGGTATCAGTAAGACTGTCTTCGAAATCCTGTAGTCTTGCGGTGAAGTTCATAGGTCTTACATCAAGAGCATCCAAATCCAGAGTAATTTTTCCAAAGGCTCTGATGACATCTTTGAAGCCGTTTTCATCCAGTGGCTGAGCATCCCAGCTATCGTAACTTGAATGATACCCCATATCATCATACTTGGAACCTTCACCTGAACCGGCAACTATGGCAGGTATGCCTTCTCTTGCCCACTGAAAATCTTCTGTATAAACACTTGTTTTATCAAAAGACCATTCATATACCGTATCATCTTCAAATTCACCGATGCTGTCTTTGACAAAATCCATCAGTTCGACAGCACTTCTTGTTCCGGCAAATGTTTCCCCTTCTACAGCATAAGCTCCGTCATTGTTGACTATGGCAAAGGCTCCTTCTGCCCATTCAGGATGATTTGTCATGATTTCTTCGTATGCTCCTGTGGACCAGTCGTATTCACTGCCCGAAACTCCCCATTCTTCAGAGCCGTGCATACATATGCGAATAGTCTTGTCAGGTTTGTATCCGCTGTCAATGATAGCTTTTGCTATAGACATAGAAACTGCAGCTCCCTGGGCATCATCATATGCTGAGTGGAAATATCCATCCATGTGAGCGAAGAGGAAGATGGTTTCATCGGTTTTCCCAGGAATTTCTCCCCAGAGATTGTGTGACGTGCCGTCTTCTGTGACTTTGGAATCAGCATTGAGAGTTACCGTTATGGATTCTCCGTTTCCGTCTTTTATGGCTTTCTGTAATGCTTTGCTGTCTTCTTCACTTATGGCTAAGGCAGGAGCGTCAGCAGGTCCGCAGACATCTTGCACGCCTATTCTGTCAGGGCCTTCTTCAGGATATACCGACATGGCGATAACAGCCTTGGCGCCTTTTACTTTTGCCTGATATGCAGGATAGTTTATCCACCAGTCTTCATTCTGATCGACATCCAGAAGTACCAGTTTGCCGGTAACATCGATTCCTTCGTAATCGGCAGCAGTTCCCTTATTCACATAGACGAGCTCCAGTTCTTCATTGTCGGCCTGCAGTGTCGTTTGATAGCTGCCTAAGTTTATTTTTTTCTCTTTGCCGTCGGCATCGATGAAAGTAAGATCAGCCCCTTTAAATAACCATGTATCAACTGTGATCTCTTCTGATGTGACGTTTTTAAGACCTATGTTCTCCATTTCGGCCTTGAGGTAATCAAGTACCTGTGATTCGGCAGGTGATCCGGCAGAACGATTGCCTGTAACCGGGTCATCGCCAAAGCTGCTGATATTTTTAATGATTTCTTTGCCGTATTCGGTATCGATAGCTTCTTCAAAATCTGTGAAGCTTTCGCTGTAATCAGGTTTGCCGCATGCGGTAAGACTCAGGGTCAAAGCAAAGGCAAATATGACGGATATAATTTTTTTGTGCATAACTGGCCTCCTTCTCAATGATCTGCTTTAAGCAGATATAGCAGTTTTGAAATATATTGTAGTATCCGCAGCTATAAGTGTCAAGAAAATTTTGAAAATTATAACAATGAAAAGTCGAAAAAGACAGAAATTTTGAAAAAGACAAAATACTTAGCAACTAAATTATTTTCATAGTCATGGCGATTATGTATAATTGCGTATAATTATTTTGAAGTAGTGATAATGTAAGTTGGATTTAGGAGGTGTTCTTATGGAAGGTAATAACTTGAACAAACAGGTACATCAGGTTTCTTTCGCCAAGAAAGTCGGTTATTCGGTGGGGGGCGCCACAGATACGCTGGCCTATGATTTTGTAGCAGCGTTTTTGTTGTTTTTCCTTACGAATTTTACAGGCGTCAATCCTGCATGGGCGGGAGCGATATTAACAATAGGCGTTGTCTGGAATATGTTTTCAGATCCTATTGTAGGGAATCTGTCTGATAAGACAAAGACGAGGTTTGGTAAAAAAAGAACGTGGCTGCTTATCGCAATCATACCGTTATTTGTTTCATATCTGCTGCTTTTTACAAAAATTGGCGGATTATCAACAGCCGCCACTAATGTTTACTTTCTGATTATGACTTTGCTGTTTTGGTTATCTTACAGCTGTTTCAGCATCCCATATTACTCAATGGGAGCATCGTTAACGTCAGATAATGAAGAGAGAACAAAGATCAGAATGCTGGCGCAGATCGTACAGTATATCGGAGTGTTTTTCTCAACAGTGGCGCCTACAATGTTTGTATCCTTTTTCAAATCAGGAGGATTTTCGGATTATGAAGCATGGCACTATACGGCGTGGCTGGAGGGTGCATTATGTGTGGCGACTCTGATTGTAGTATTCCTTTCGACTAAGGGAATAGAAATAGACTTTGAAGAAGAGAAAGAACAGGAAAAGACAAGTTTCTTTAAAGATGCTGCAGCAGTTTTGAGCATAAAACCGTATCTTATGGCTACTCTGTCATCTTTGATGTTTAGGATAGGATATTGTCTGTTCCTGACTACAATGGTTTATTTTCTGCTTTATGTAGTGGGACTGTCAGAAATGAGGATGACTATATGTACGTCTATCATATCTTTCGGGGGTATCATTGTAATAGCTATTTTAATGAAAGTAGTAGAGAAGTTTGATAAGGCGAAGGTTTATTCTGTTCTGGTGATGTTTTCGGGAATTGTGATGATCATATTCAATTTTATTGATGTAAATTCAATGTGGATAGCATGCCTGTTCTGTGTATTTTACGTAATAGGTTCATCAGCATATTGGTCGATGAATATGCCTCTGATGTATGATGCAATAGAAGTAGATGAATTTCAGACAGGCAAAAGAAGGGAAGGAACTATGATGTCATTCTATCTCTTCTGCCAGAAAGGCGGATACGCTATTGCAGCATCTGCCATAGGAGCTGTACTTTCTAAAGTAGGATATGATGAAACATTGGGAGCCAATAATCCTGAACCTGTATTAAACGCCATACAGACAATGATCTGCGGAGCAGCAGGACTCTTCTTTGTTCTCAGTGCCGTTATAATAATAGTATATCCTATGAAAAAGGATGTTTATGATAAGCTGTATGCGCAGCTTGAGAATAAGAGAGCGGGCAGGGAATATAATACTGAAGGATTTGCTCACGTGTTGAACAAGAAATATAGATAAACACAAGTACGGAAACGGGGGCGATATAAATGAATGATATTTTATACATAAATGGGCAGATATATACTGTTGACAGCAGCAAAAGCTGGGCTGAGGCAGTGGCTGTCAAAAGCGGAAAGATTACATTTGTAGGAACTAATGATGAGGCAAAGTCCATTGAAGCGAAAGAAACAGTAGATCTGGACGGGAAGATGATGCTGCCGGGATTCATAGAAGCTCATGGGCATGTTACGTGGGGAGCTATAGATAGTTTGTTTAAGGTATCGTTATTCGGAGCTGATAATGTTGAATTTTATATAGAAACAATAAGAAAATTTGTTCAGAAAAACCCGGAGCTTCCTGTATATGAAGGTGCGGGATGGGAAAATCCTTTTTTTGGAAAGAATGGACCGTCCAGAAAAGTACTTGATGAAATATGTAGTGATAAGCCTATGCTTATGTGGTCACATGATAAGCATTCTCTTTGGGTAAATACATATGTTCTGGATTTGTGCGGCATAGACAAAAATACACAGGTTCCCGCAGGCAATGTAATCGAAAGAGAAGACGATGGCACACCGAGCGGAACACTCAGAGAATTTGCTGCTATAGCTCTTGTAGATTCGGTAAAGCCGGTATTTAATAAAGAGCATTATAAAAAAGCTATCGAATGGGTACAGAAAGACTTTGCGCAGTATGGAGTCACTTCAATCATGGACCCTTTGCTGGATCCTGAAGATGATGCTATTGCGGCCATCAGGGAGCTTAACGATGAGGGGAGGCTCATCTGCAAAATGAGAGGAGCTCTGAAAAGTTCGGAGACGGATTCATATAAGCATATAGATGAATTCCCTAAGATAAGAGAAGATGTTGATTCACATATGTTTAAAATACAGCAGGTGAAACTTTTTGCCGATGGTGTCGTGGAGGGAAAGACTGCATTTTTAAAGCAGCCTTATGAAGGCGAGAATTATGCAGGGGACCCTATATGGAACAAGGATGATATGAATGAATTCTGCAGAAAAGTAGATGAGCTGGGATTTGATATCCATGTTCATTCTATAGGGGATGCGGCTACGTCAATGACTTTGGATGCACTGGATTTTATAAATGAAAAGAACCCTTCCAGAGACAGACGTCCTGTAATTACTCATCTTCAGATTGTAGATTCCGCTGATTATTCCAGGATCAAACAACATAAAGTGGCGGCAGTTACCAATCCATATTGGCATTTTAAATATAGAGGCTTCTTTGAGGATATAGAGGTTCCGTATCTGGGAGAAAGAGCATATCATGAATATCCTATGAAGAGCCTTCTTGATGCAGGAATAATACTGGGAGGAGCAAGCGATTATAACGTGACGCCTGTTCCCGCTCCTTTAAGAGGAATTCAGATAGGAGTGACAAGAGTAGGTATAGATGAGAATCCTGATGATATGGATCTGGTGCTTGCTCCTGAGGAGAGGCTCAGCGTTGAGCAGATGGTGGAGCTATTTACTATGGGGAATGCATACGCGCTTAGAATGGAAGATATCACAGGTTCTATAGAGGTTGGAAAATGTGCAGATCTTGTAATACTGGAAGAAAATATCTTTGAAGTTCCTCATCAGGACATATATAAAGTAAAAGTTATCCAGACTGTTTCCGAAGGCAAGATAATATATAAAGGATAGCGTGCTGTAGAAAGAGGCTGTCTCATCGAAGAGTAAAATCTTTGTGAGCAGCTTCTTTATTTTTTTATACATATATTATATAATTTCTCAATGATGAAGTATGAAAGGAGCAGAATATGAAAAAACCACGGATCTTAATAACGCTGGTAGATAAGAAAGGCGAATATCCATGCCACAGAGGTCATAAAATAGGTGACAGCTTTGATTTTGATACCGAAAGGGGAAAAATATGTCCCATGGTCATGCACGTGGCCTTTCCTTATATAGACATAATGCGCTATGGCGGTCAGCTGCCGGAGTGTAAAACCGGCGATTTTAGGTTCTGCTGCCCTGATTCTGATGTTATCAATATATTTAAATTGGAAATAAAAAAATAGATCGCCGC
This sequence comes from Lentihominibacter sp., assembly GCF_046951855.1. Lineage (NCBI taxonomy): Bacteria > Bacillati > Bacillota > Clostridia > Peptostreptococcales > Anaerovoracaceae > Lentihominibacter > Lentihominibacter sp. The sequence goes on from NZ_JBKTXS010000047.1 coordinate 5,208, forward strand.
ATTCTGCCCGTGACCGTGTGTTATATATTCTTTGAGATATTATTTATCAACGTTTCTTCATGAGAAGTATCAGTTGGTGGAATAAATATACAGCATTCTCCTGCTGATCTTCCGGAAGTTCCAGAAAAGCATCCAGAGTACGAAGCAAAAGCAAGGCAAAATCCTGTTGAGGCTCTGTATATGAAGGAAGAATAAGTGTGGCAGGATCTACATCCAGATTTTTAGCTATATATTTAAGAGTATCGATACGTGGATTGCAGGTTCCTTTTAAGATGTGCTGCATCTCAGATCTTGAAACACCTATTTCTTCTGCAAATTCCGTGATAGACTGATTTCTGCTCAAACGTATAGTATTCATGAAATTCGACAAATTTTGCTGTAAAGACACATGAATCCCTCCTATTCTATGAGAATAAAACAATATCGCAGATAAAGAAAGGATTATATAAAAGTATGCCATATCATTATAATGGTACAACAGAAAGGCAGGAAAGATTATATGATCTCTGCATGTAAAAAAGAATGTATTAATCTGTTTGAATATCAGTATTTAAATCATCGTTTTCAATCATGATTAGAAGCAGCTGGTGAAAATTGTTTGCTGCATCAGTTTGTTTGTCTTTTGGAATTTTGGAAAATGTATCCAAGATGTCCAATATAAGCAGTGCGAATTCATATTGAACTTCAGAATAAGATGGAAAAAGCAGTAATGCAGGATCGATTTTTAGGTTATCGGCAATGTATTTTACAGTGTCGATACGAAGGTTACAGGAACCTTTTAAAATCTGCTGCATTTCAGATCGCGAAATACCAATTTCATTAGCAAATTCAGTAATGGATTGTTTTCGACTTGAACGGATGGCGTTCATAAAATTCGATAGGTTCTGTTGTAGTGTCACATAAATCACTCCTTCCATAAGAGCATAAAGCAATATTGAAAAGGAGGGAAGCTTTATATGACGGATTGATAAACCGTTATAGCGGTATAGAGGTATAAACTTTGTCAGATAGTTATAAAAAACCCGGATTTTTTAAAATCCGGGTTTATGTATTCTGAACTTAATAATAAATTGATGATATTTATTCAATTCCGCAGCCATCGCTTACTTCTTTCGCGCATTCGTCATAGACTTGTGTAAGTTTTTCTCCGTATTCATCGCATTCGGCTTCGTTTTCTTCAGTCAATTCTTTATTTAATAATTCAGCCATTTTGTAAATTCCGTCACATGCAACGAGCCCGAAACACAGGATAATGGAAAATCCGTATGGGACTTTCTCTACCCGTGGATTCTCGCCCTATTTTCATTCACAAATGAATAAAAACACGCCCTATGAACGTGTTTTTATTCATGGCGGAGGACATGGGACTCGAACCCACGGGGCTGTTACACCTTACTCGCTTTCCAGGCGAGCTCCTTAGCCACTCGGTCAATCCTCCAAATGTATAATTTTTAATAAACTGCCTATATACTATAACAAAAAAATCAACATTATGCAAGAAGAATATAAATTGCTTGAGATACAGCGGTGATATAATGCAAATACATAAAGTTTCAGCCAAAATACATGTTGTCGTGGCTATTGTAAATATATTGGCTGTATTGATAAAAAGATATGTTTATGGTATTTTGTTTGTTAGGCAAATGATATGTTACAAATGAGGTGTTTGATGAAGAAGATGATGTTGATTCTTCCTGTGCTGTCAGGTGTTTTTTGGGGTTCTGCGGGAGTTTTTGTACGTACGCTTGAGGCCTTCGGTTTTGATAATTTTACTATTATATTTATAAGGTTTGCCGTTGCGGCGTTCATTTTATTTGTGGGGATTATGGCTTTTGACAGGTCTATGCTTAAGATAAAGCCTAAAGATATTTGGATATTTATTGGAAGTGGCATTCTGGGAATGCTTGGATTGAATTTTTTCTATAATTACGCTATTTCCGGACTGGCTTTATCGCTTGCGGCTGTGCTGCTCAGTTTATCCCCTGTGTTTGTAATGATTTTGGCTGCTATAATATTAAAGGAAAAGATAACCGGGCGTAAGATTGGCTGCGCTGTTTTAGCGATATTGGGATGTGTACTGGTAAGCGGTGTCTTTGAATCCGTAGCCGGGATGAGTCTGTCCATGTTAGGTGTTCTGGCAGGTCTTGCTGCCGCATTATTCTATGCTCTTTACAGTATATTTTCCAAAATTGCCATGAAACAGAATTATAATGTATTTACTATTACATTTTACAGTTTGCTGATTGGCGCCATTGTGATGATACCGTTTACAGACTGGGATATTATCGGGGAATTTATTGTGACAGCACCTGTGGGGAATTCAATATTTATATTTTTGAATTCACTCTGTACTTCTGTTCTGCCGTATGTGTTGTATACGCTTTCCCTTTCCTATGTAGATACCGGGAAAGTTTCCATTTTGGCTGCAGGCGGGGAACCATCGGCTGCGATGGTATTCGGGCTTTTGTTTTTCGGTGAAGTGCCGACGGCGCTGTCTCTGTGCGGTCTTGCAGTGACGATCGCAGCGTTGTGGTTTCTTTGCAGACCGGAAAGCAGAGATACTAATGAGGTGATGGCTTCTGAGGGAAGGAAGGTCAAAGAGCATGTTGATTAATTGTTTAGCTGTAGGAGTCGGAGGTTTTATAGGTTCAGTGTTCAGATATCTCATAGGATTGATACCGTTTTTGAACAGGCATGATATACCGTTTCAGACTTTGGCAGTCAATGTTCTGGGCGCGGTTTTAATAGGAATGATTGTAAAATCGGCGGAAACATGTGAGCTTGTAAGCGGCCCTGTACTGCTTTTTCTAAAGGTGGGAATATGCGGAGGATTTACTACTTTTTCGACTTTTTCTCTTGAGGCTCTGGGACTTTTGGAAAGCGGGAAGATATCGGCGTTTACAGTTTATGTGGCTGTCAGTGTTATTCTTTGTATAGGAGGCGTATGGGCAGGCAGAGCTATGATAAGCTGAGGACTGGATGCTATAGATAAAAAACTTGCTTTTATATAAGGCTGAGGTTATAATATTTTTAACAAATAAATGGCGGGGAGCTTGTATGACAGGCTGAGAGGAAGGTATGACCTTCGACCCATTACCTGATTTGGATAATGCCAACGTAGGGAAGTCCGGAAATACAAGTTTTCTTTTTAAATTAAGTATTACAGGAAGTTCCCGTTTAAGGGAATTTTTTTTATGAGTTTTTTGTATTTTGAGGGATTAACTGGAGTGGATCGGTTTATAAAGAAAAGCTTTACTGGATTTGTTATTTGGAGAAAGGCACTGTAAAATACAGGTATTTATTGCATCTGCGGTATTTCGATTTTTGTTGGATGACACTGTTCGTTTTGCCAAGTTGTCTGATGTGGCTTGTGAAGCAGAGTATTTCAGTATTGGGAAGTTTTTCAGTGAAATATAGATGAATGAGGAGGTGCATGCCATGGTGAAAATAAATGGTAAAAGTTGTAATGCAAAAGGGAAATTGATTGCTGTATACCTGTCCGAAGAAGGATATGATTTAAAGCGTGTTGCAGTAGAAAAAAATGGGGAAATAGTCCCTAAAAGTCAATATGAAAATACAGCCTTCGAGAATGGAGACATAGTTGAGATAGTAAGTTTTGTCGGAGGTGGCTGATGATACCTTCAAGAGAAGAGATGCGTAGGGAACTTGACAGAAGACACGGAAAGGTGCTTCAAGACAGATTTGCTGACGCATCGGTAGCTATATGCGGTCTCGGAGGGCTTGGCTCTAATGTGGCAACAGCACTTGCCAGAGCTGGAGTGGGCCATCTTCATCTTATAGATTTTGACAGAGTGGATATATCCAATCTGAACAGACAGCAATATATGGCTCATCAACCGGGAATTTTTAAAACAGAAGCGCTAAAGGAGAATCTTCTGATGATAGCGCCTTATGTGAAGGTGACTGTGGATACGGTAAGGATTACAGAGGAAAATATCCGGAGGCTTTTGAGAAATGATGATATTATATGCGAAGCTTTTGATGTGGCAGAAGCCAAAGCAATGCTGGCAAATTTTATTCTTGAAAATATGCCGGAAAAGTATTTAGTATCGGGATCGGGAATGGCAGGGATACTGTCCTCAAATACCATAAGGACAAGGAAAGTAACAGAAAAGTTTTATCTTTGCGGTGATGAAATCAGTGATGCGGATAAGGGGGATGGGCTGTTTTCATCCAGAGTTATGATATGTGCGGCACATCAGGCCAATATGATAATGAGGATCATTGCAGGTAAATATGATGTATAACAACAGATAAAGAAAGAAGGAATTTATATGCAGAAAAATGATGAACTTATAATAGGAGGATATAAATTTAATTCACGATTCATTTTAGGATCAGGCAAATACTCTCTGAACCTTATTGAGGCCGCAGTGGAATATGCCGGAGCTGAGATAATCACATTGGCTGTTAGGAGAGCCAACACAAAGGATGAGGAAAATATAATGGATTACATTCCGGAAAATGTAACACTTCTGCCAAACACTTCCGGTGCAAGGGATGCCGATGAAGCTGTAAGGATAGCCAGACTGGCTAAAGAACTGGGATGTGGGGATTTCATCAAGATCGAGATAATGAGGGATTCAAAATATCTGCTCCCTGACAATGGTGAAACAGTCAGAGCAACTGAAATACTTGCTAAGGAAGGCTTTGTGGTAATGCCTTATATGTATCCGGATCTCAATACGGCGAGAGATCTGGTTAATTCAGGAGCTGCATCGGTAATGCCGCTGGCGTCCCCAATAGGATCCAACAAGGGTCTTGCCACTAAAGAGTTCATTCAGATATTGATAAACGAAATAGATGTGCCTATTAT
>NZ_JBKTXS010000048.1:0-8747 GCF_046951855.1 Lentihominibacter sp.
AATCAGAAATATACGACAGATGCCTTCAGCCGCGCAGTATTTTCTGATATCTGTCATGCAGCCGGTGTACCTGTACAGTCATTTGCAAATCGCAGCGACAGTGCGGGAGGTTCGACTCTGGGGAATTTGTCAAATATTCAGGTCAGTGTCAATGCAGTGGATATGGGGCTGGCGCAGTTGGCTATGCATTCCAGTTACGAAACTGCCGGTACGCTGGATACACAATATGCGATAGAGGCATTGACCCGATTTTATGATACTGATATACGAATAGAAAGAGATAAGGCTCAGTTTATATATAATAAAAACCGATGAAGAATTGATGGAGGAAAATATATGTTAGAGTTTCGTTATGCAGAGAGAAAAGATACAGAGCTGATCCTGAAGTTTATTCATGAACTGGCAGAATATGAGAATTTGTCTGATCAGGTGGTTGCAACAGCAGAGCTTCTTGAAGAGTGGATTTTTGATAAGAAAAAAGCGGAAGTTATATTAGCTGTTGAAGATGGGAAAGACGTAGGGTTTGCATTGTTTTTTCATAATTTCTCAACGTTTCTCGGAAGAGCGGGAATCTATCTCGAGGATTTATATATAATGCCTAAATACAGAGGAAAAGGATATGGGAAGGCATTGCTGAAAGAGCTGGCATCCACAGCCCTAAAAAGAGGGTGTGGGAGGCTGGACTGGAGCTGCCTTGACTGGAATCAACCGAGTATAGATTTCTATCTATCTGTGGGCGCACAGCCTCTGGAAGACTGGACGGTATACAGATTGTCAGGAGAATCTCTTAGGGAAATGGGAAGTTGATATAGGAATAAAAAAAGCTGCCGTATTTTACGGCAGCTTTTTATGAATTAATTCATTATTTTTCTGAACAGTGTTTTAAAATCTTCTATATCAGCATCTTTGGGATTGCCGGGGGCACATGCGTCAGCTTTTGCAGATTCGGCCAGCATAGGAAGATCCTCTTCTTTAAGGGCTTCCAGTTTTGCAGGGATACCTACATCTTCTGACAAATGGCGAACAGCCTCGATAGCAGCTTTGCGGTATTGATCCGATGTCATATTGTCAACATTTTCCACACCCATGGCGCGAGCGATTTCGCGGTATTTTTCACCTGTACATTCTTGATTGTATTCCATTACGATGGGCAGCATCATAGCGCAGGCTACTCCGTGAGGTGTATCATAGACAGCTCCGAGGGTATGAGCCATAGAATGAGCAATTCCAAGTCCTACGTTGGAGAAACCCATTCCTGCGATATACTCTCCAAGGGCCATTCCTTCACGCCCTTCATCTGTGTTTTCCACTGCTCCTCTGAGCGATCTGGAAATAAGCTCAATGGCTTTGAGATGAAACATATCACTCATTTCCCAGGCTCCTTTGGTAGTGTAGCCTTCAATGGCGTGTGTGAGAGCATCCATTCCTGTAGCGGCAGTGAGTCCTTTTGGCATAGAACGCATCATGTCCGGATCGACGATAGCTATGATAGGTATATCGTGAGGATCTACACATACAAATTTGCGTTTCTTTTCGACATCTGTTATAACGTAGTTGATAGTGACTTCTGCAGCTGTACCGGCAGTAGTCGGTATAGCAATGATAGGTACACAAGGATTTTTTGTAGGGGCTACACCTTCCAGACTTCTGACATCTGCAAACTCGGGATTGTTAATGATGATGCCGATGGCCTTTGCTGTATCAATGGGAGAACCCCCTCCCAGAGCGATGATGTAATCAGCTTCCGCAGCTTTAAAGGCTTCGACACCTTTCTTGACATTTTCTATAGTAGGATTTGCTTTTATTTCACAAAAGATTTCATACGGTAAATTATTATCATCCAGGAGTTCTTTGATTTTAGCAGCGGAATCTGATTTAGCCACATGAGGGCCTGAACAGATTAAGGCCTTTTTGAAGCCTCGTGACTTTACTTCGGCAGCTATTTCATTTACGGCACCGCTGCCATGATAAGATGTCTGATTTAGCATTATTCTGTTTGACATTGATAAATCCTCCGTTTCTTTTATATTTGTTAATTAATACATACATTTTAAGTCCAAATTGAAGAGAAGTCAATAATTCTATTAGCCTATGAAGTGAATATAAACCGTTGGAATTAGGGTAAAACTATGATAACATACCCATATGCAGAAAGGAATAATAGCTTATGCGAAAACAACTTACAGCTTTGAGAAGAAAGATGAAAGAAAGAGGCATAGATATCTATATAATACCAACGACAGATTATCATGGCTCTGAATATGTCAATGATTATTTTAAATGCAGAGAATATATATCCGGATTTACGGGTTCTGCAGGAACTTTGATAGTAAAACAGGATTTTGCCGGTATGTGGACAGACGGCAGATATTTTCTGCAGGCTCGTCAGCAGCTTGAAGGCAGTGGCATAACCTTAATGGCAATAGGAGAAAGAGGTGTGCCAAGTATTTGTGAATATCTGTCTCAGATGCCTTCGGGAAGTGTCGTGGGATTTGACGGGAGAATAGTAAGCAGTAAGCTGGGAGAAAGCCTTGAGGGAAATTACAATATAGTTTATGATATAGATCTTGTGGAGGAAATCTGGGAAGACAGACCGGATGTTGTACCGTCAAAGATATACAGTCTGCCGCCGGAAGTTACAGGGGAATCATCTGAATCTAAGCTTGTGCGAGTGAGAGAGCAGATGGGAAGTTCTGATTTTTTTCTGGTAAGCCGTCTGGAGGATATTGCATGGCTTTATAATTTGCGGGGACGTGATATTGAGCATACTCCGGTATTTTATGCGTTTGCGCTTATTTCAAAAAACAGTGAGACTCTTTATGTCATGGACGAAGAATATATTATGTCATCTGAAAAGGGTGTCAGACCATATAAGGACGTATTCAGCGATATGGAAAAGCTGCGAAACTGTGCTGTTATTCTTGATGAGGATTCTGTATCTTATGCAGTCAGTAAATGTTTTCATTCTTCTGTTGAACGTATTTTACGAAAAAGCCCTGTAGAAAGACTTAAAGCTGTTAAAAATAAAAACGAAATAAGTGCTACAAAAAATGCTCATATCAGAGATGGAGCAGTCATGATCAGATTTCTTTATTGGCTTAAAAACAGTATAGGTACAGAAAAAATTACTGAGATTTCTCTGGCAGATAAACTTGAGAAGCTGAGAAGGGAACAGGGGGCTTATGATTTGAGTTTTGACACGATAGCGGGATATGAGGAGCATGGAGCTGTTATTCATTATTCTGCCACTGAAGAAAGCAACGCCGTTTTACGGGAAGGTGGTTTTATTTTGATTGATTCCGGAGGTCAGTATGAAGACGGAACGACAGATATTACAAGGACCATAGCTCTGGGAAATGTGGATGATGAGCGTAAAAGAAATTATACAGCTGTGCTGAAGGGGCATATAGCGCTTGCAACAGCTCAGTTTACAGAGGACACTACAGGAGCCGATCTGGATCTGTTGGCAAGAAAACCTCTAAGAGAAGTAGGGCTTGATTTTAAACATGGAACAGGTCATGGTGTGGGGCATATGCTGTCGGTTCATGAAGGTCCTAATAATATCAGCCCAAGGTCAGCCGAAAGTCATATAATACCGGGAATGATAACAAGTGATGAGCCGGGGGTTTATTTAGAAGGAGAATACGGTATCCGGATTGAAAATGAGCTTCTCTGTATAGAAAAAGACGGAAAATATGTTTTTGAAACGATAACTTTATGCCCATATGAGCGGGATGCTATAGATATTTCTATGCTTACGGAAGATGAAATACGATATATAAATCGTTATCATGCTTTCGTGGAGGAAACGTTGTCTCCGCTGCTTGATGAGCCTGAGAGGGTGTGGCTGAAACGACAGTGCAAAGATATATAGGAGGTATTTTATATGAAGCAGTTTATAGAATTTAACGGAAAAGTATGCCTTGTTACAGGAGCGGGCAGTGATAACGGAATAGGGTTTTGGACTGCGAAATTATTAGGAGAGCTTGGCGGAAAGGTAATAATAGTATCCACTACAGACCGTATCATAAAGCGACAGGCAGAACTGACGAATATGGGTATAGATGCTAAAGGTATGGTGGCTGATCTGATGGACAGGACTGCCGTTAGAAATCTTATATCTTATATCATAAAACAACATGGGAAAATAGATGTTCTTGTAAATAATGCAGGGATGGTGCAAACCGGAGTTCGTGAAGAAGAATTCGACCATTTTGAGGATATTTCATATGAGAGTTGGGACAGGGATATATCGAGAAATCTCGATATACCTTTTAATGTAACAAAAGAGGTATTGCCTTATATGAAGAAGAATAGATATGGAAGGATTGTCAATACTTCTTCGGTGACAGGACCTCTTGTGAGCAATCCAGGGGAAGCCTCCTATTCAGCGGCAAAGGCCGCTATAATCGGAATGAGCAAAGCTATCGCCATAGAAACCGGAGCGTGTAATGTTACAATAAACAATGTTCTTCCCGGATGGATACAAACATCTTCTCAGACGGAAGGAGAGTATCAGGGAGGATTTAATACGCCTATGAAGAGAAGCGGTACTGCCGAAGAAGTAGCGTCCATGATAGTATTTTTATGTTCTGAAAGGGCTTCTTATATAACAGGTCAGGAGTTTGTCGTAGACGGAGGCAATACGATACAGGAATACAAGGGAGCGCCTCAGTTTTACTATTGATAATTATCATGAAAAAAGTGACAAAAAAACTAAGTGCAACTGGACTAATTTACTGATATAATACCTTTTAAAGGGAGGTATATCGGATGGCAGATGATAAAGGTGTGCAGTCAGTGGAAAGAGCGCTGGATATAATAGAAACAGTGGCTTCAGCACAGGAAGGAAAAAGTCTTACAGAGATCGCGGCAATAACAGGACTTCATAAAAGTACTGTTTACAGGCTGATAATGACTTTGCTGAATCGTAATTACCTTGATAAAATGGAAGATGGCAATTATAAACTGGGTGAAAAACTTATAGAAAATGTCAGTTATTATATAAATGATCTGGAGCTGCAGACGGAGGCAAGGCCATATGTGGCAGAGATAAGCACACATCTGGGGATGGCAGCTTTTCTCGGGGTTCTTGACGGGAATAAAGTTGTTTATCTTGAAAAGATGAATGTTGCTTCGGCAAGGTTATATTTTCAAATAGGAACAAAAGTCAGCGCATATTGTTCTGCTATTGGAAAATGTTTGCTTTCCAATTATTCAAATGAGCAGCTCAACGATGTGATGGCTGACTGCAGTTTTATAAAATTCACTCCCAATACGATTTCAGATATGGGAAACCTTCGCAATGAGATTGCAAAAGTTCGAAGACAGGGCTGGGCGATATCAGATGAAGAGTATGAAATGGGGCATAGGTGCATAGGAGCACCCATATATGATTACAGAGGCGAAATAATAGCAGCAGTAAGTGCCAGCGGTGATAAACATGTGCTTACAGATGATCGAATTCAAGAAGTAGCTGAATATATGGTCAAAGCAGCAGGAGGTATTTCTGAAAAAATGGGGTATTTGGGATAAAATAATAAAAGAGAGGAAGTCATCTGACCTCCTCTCTTTTATTATTTTGTGATTGTTGCAAATCAGTCTACTATATTCTTGAGAACAATGTTCTTTACTCTCGTCATTTCATCAAATGTGGACATAACACCTTCTGTCCCTATGCCGCTGTGTTTCCAACCTCCAAATGGCATCTCGAATGACCTGAAGAAACTTGCTCCGTTTATAACTGCGCCGCCTGATTCCATAGCTTTAGCTATATTGAAGGCACGTTTTTGGTCTGATGAGAATACGCAGCTGGAGAGGCCGAATATAGAACTATTGGCTATTTCTATAGCTTCTTCATCACTGTCAAAACCTATGATAGGAACTACAGGCCCGAAGATTTCCATATCTTTTGCGACATCTGCTGTTTTAGGTACATCTACAATAACTGTAGGTTCATAAAAGGCTCCGTTTCTCTTACCTCCTAAGATTATTTTACCGCCTTGTTCCACAGTTTTATTGACTTCTTTCTCGACTTTAATGGCAGCTTTTTCGCTGATAAGGCATGCTATCTGGGTATTTTCATCTTTAGGGTCGCCAACTTTAAGCTGTTTGATTCTTTCTACTGCTTTTTTGGCGAATTCGTCTTTCAATGAATTGTGAACAAGGAATCTTTTGCTTGCACAGCATACTTGCCCTGTGTTGTACATTCTGCCCCAGATCATTTCTTCGACAGCAAGGTCGACATCACCGTCATCAAGCAGTATGAAAGCATCGTTTCCGCCAAGTTCAAGAGCCGTATGGGTAAGAGTTTTTGCAGCTAATTCAGCTGTTGAGATGCCTACTTCTGTACTGCCTGTAAGTGTAACGAGATGTACCCTTGGGTCAGCTACTGCTATACTCTTTACTGCACCCGGAGCTGTGACGCACTGGATGACTCCGTCAGGAACACCGGCTTCCACCAGCATTTCTGTAAGTCTCATAAGGGTAAGCGGATTATCGGATGAAGGCAATACTATTGCGGCGTTTCCCATCATAAGAGCCGGAGCTACTTTCTGGTCATAAAGATCGCAAGGGAAATTAAATGGAATTATGCAAGCGATGACACCTATAGGTTCTCTTGTTACAAGCTGGATATGTTTATCCTGTCCGGGTTCTGTACCTGCAGGAATTATTTTTCCGTAATAGTGTTTAGCATGTTCAATAAATCCTGAGAAGCCTATCTGTATATTGCCGATTTCGGCACGCGCCTCTGTTATAGGCTTACCGTTTTCAGCGCACAGTGTTTGAGCCAGAGATTCCTCGTTTGCTTTGACTATATCAAGAAACCTGTAAAGAACGTCAGCTCTTTTTGAGATAGGGACTTCAGCCCAGATCTTTTGTCCTATGACAGCTGCTGATACAGCTTTTTCAACATCTTCTGCCGTAGCTTTAGGAACTGTGTCGATGACTTCACCTGTAGCAGGTGCAATAACGTCAAAAGTTGCTCCGCTCAGACTGTCTGCTTTTTTACCGTTTATGATCATTTTCATGTTGATTTCTCCTTTCAATTATCTGTTGATTTTTTCTGAGAATGCTTATTTTCCAAAGGCAGTGAAGGATAACATCAGCCCTCCGCATGTGTTATTGCCGTCATCTTCATAACCATATTCACCAAAGGTGAATTCCATGATGAACGGAATTCCATCTGCATGAGCTTTCACCTGATCGTATACTTCATTGATCCTGCTGTCTATGCCGGCTCTTCGTCCTCCGCAGTGAACCAGATGGAGTGCGGCGATAGAACCGTTCATTTTTTTCTTTAGATCTTCCAGAGTTTTTCCTACGGATTCGATGATTTCATCAACTGTCGCTTCCATCAGGACTACTGCTGTTCCTACTGCAAGATTATTTCCTATAGCCATTGAGCCGTCGTCATTTCCATTCATAGGATGTCTGATGGCTGCAAGATCTCCCAGACGGTCTTTGACTGCCAGAGGATGGCATATTGCGTAAGAAAGAAGGTTTCCGCCGGCTACATCTTCGGCGCTGGCTCCTGTCCATTCACGATATTGATCCAATGCCGGTTTTCCATCGATCTCTGTCAGAGTTCTGTCTCCGCATATTTTTGTGATTACTCCGGCTTTATCAGTTTCGTTATATGCGCCGGTAAACTTATTGGCAAAAGGTTTATCAGTATAGAAGAAAGCAACGGAAACTCCTTCAGCAGTAACCATTTCATCGGTATAAAGAAGCCATTCGCCTGTTATAGTATTGTCGGCTGCTGTACCCCCGAAGAAAGGAACACGGCCGATGACTTCTGTGATTCCTTTTAGATAATATTCCTCTTCACCGGAAGGCGCTGACATATAGAAATAAGCGGGAGCTTCAGTTTTGCCTGCCGCTTTTAATGCTTTTTCGGCAAGTTTATGTCCTGTTTCTCTGGCAGTTCCTTCTTTAGGCATTCCTGCGACACCTACTGTAAGATCTTTGTCTGACATAGACATGATTCCGACGAAACCGTCATCTCCCGAGATAAAACCTTCCGGTGTAACTACTCCTGTGAAAGATGTATTCCCGATGAGAGGTACCCCCGGAAGTTCATCTGATATAGCTTTTAATAATTCTTTCTGATTATATTGCACTCCGCTGTATACGAATGCCACTTTCATATCTGAGAGGTCTGCTTTTACCTGCGCTGCCGCTTCTTTACCTGCTGCTGCTGCATTTGGGTTAATGCTTTTTCCTGTTTTTACATTTAACATTTTGATTTCCTCCTTGATTATAATTTTATTTGTATCTTTAAAAAGAATACTGTTTTATTTTCTGAAGTTATGATAGTTCCGAAAACTTTTTTAGTCAATAGCAGCGGTTTTACAATACAAAAACGCTGTTTCATAATATGAAACAGCGTTTTCAGATAGAATATTCGTATTCGAATGAGGCTTTAGAGGTTTCAAAATTCAAAAGAGTGTGTTCGTTTTTTTGAAAATAATAGTATGCTCTGCATGAAGCGCTTTCGTGGATTGTTCTGTTCATCAGACCGCAGGAGGGAGCTGAGAGAGGATGTGAATTTTTATCAAGCAGCTTTGCGGAGAATGTCATGTTTCTTTGAGTTATTATGATTTCTCCGTTTTTTATTTTTGATGCTTTGGCGCCGAGATAGGTGGCTAAACGATATTCTTTTCCGTTTAAGTGAATAACAGCAATGATACCTGTGAATTCATAATTTCCCAAAGGTATAGATGCAACACTGAGCATAAGGGAAC
>NZ_JBKTXS010000049.1:0-8624 GCF_046951855.1 Lentihominibacter sp.
CAGAGAACAGAAAAGGATAGCATGTATGAACTGTCCGCAAAAAATGACCGACTGAGCATGCGCTAACAGCATCTCTATACTATCGACATCATCAACAAACATACGCTTAAGACTGCCGGTTCCTTTTTCCTGTATCCTGCCCATCGGCAAATTTTCCAAGCGTCTCTGAAGATAGATTCTGAGACGCATAAGTATATTATAGGCAGCATCGTGAGACATAGAGAGCCCTTTCACATAAAGTAAAGCATGTAAAACAAGACATATACATACACCTGCAATACATACTGTTATATATCCAAAGCTTATTGCCTCCCCCATTATCAACGGCTTTATGATCCTGTATACAAATAAAAATGGCAGAACCTGCAGCAACACAGCCAAAAGTATAACTATCCCGGACAATATAGTCCTGTTTCTGTACGATCCCGCATATTCTAAAACTTTATTGAACATCTGTATTTCTCCTTCCATCCAAATTACTATATCGGTTATCTGAAAATTTACGCCTCACTTTCTTCGCACAATCATACCCTCAAGTCAGATCATGAGATACAGACAGGCATAAAAAAACGCATATAGTTATGCGTAGCTAACTTTATGCGTTATATTTTAATTCCATATTATACTGGTTTCTACCAAAATTCTGTTTGTTTTTAATAATTTTAAGTAAACTTCTCTATACTTTTTGCCATCAAGGCCTGTAGTCCTTAGGAAGAACTCCGTATTTTTTTTTGAAAGCTGATGAAAAATGACTCATATTTGAATAACCGCACAAAGCAGCTGTCTGAGTCACATTCAGTCTGTTTCCTGCCAAAAGATATGCTGCATGTTCCAGCCTCTGTTCTATTACAAAAGAATGGACTGACATTCCTGTTATTTCTTTAAAATCTCTGCTTAGTTTTGAAAGACTTATTCCTGCTTCCTTAGCCAGTCCTTCTCCATCAGGCACATTTACGCAATCTTCTATAATTCTCTGCCTCACTTGAAGCGCTGCTGCTTTGTCAGTTCTTGATATAATATTATTTCTCTGTCCGTTCATTACTTCTTCAAAGCATACAGCGACCAGCTCCCAAACCTTACCTTCCATGTGAAGATCTGCAAGAACTCCATTATATTTTTTCGTTTCCTCGATTTCAGTCAGCAAACGTTTCGTATAAGCAGTGGCCTGTAATTTTGACGTGGATCTCAGCAAACATTTCACTTCAGATTTTATTCTCTCATCCATACAGTCTTCCATGATGCGCATAAATCTGCAAGTAGGTATCTGAATACTCTTAAATCTCAGTTCTCTGCCACCCTCATAGTTGCCTTCACTGACCGCAGACTTATCTCTATACATACAAAGCTCTCCCTGCTTCATATATACATGTTTCTCTCCCTCCATTTGCCAGTCCATGCCATTGTTAATAAAAAATACAATCTGTATTGTATCTGTTCCTCTGCCTGAGTTTTTTTTCACACGTATATCATGTGTCCATTTCATTCTCCAGTCAGTAAAAGATATTCCTTGTCTCGATTTCTGTTCTCTGACAGAAAACTCTCCCAACTCAGCAGGAATTTTGTTTATAAATTTCTGTATCGGTTCTCCGCCTGTTTTTTCAAACATCTCATTTATATACTTGTCGGGATTTGATATTGCCATGATTTCCTCCTTATTTAGTAAGGATATACTAACCAGATGCACATGTCAACCACCTCAAACAAGTTCTGTTATTTTATGGTAAAATAAAAAGCACTTGAAGTTTTACTTCAAAGTGTTTTTATCACCATATGGCTTCCATCTGGCCGTAGCTCTTTCTATTCTTTTATACCCTATAAGTTCCACATCAAATCCTGCCTCTCTGAATATCTGCGTAGGTTTGATTCCTTTC
Organism: Lentihominibacter sp.; assembly: GCF_046951855.1. Classification (NCBI taxonomy): domain Bacteria; kingdom Bacillati; phylum Bacillota; class Clostridia; order Peptostreptococcales; family Anaerovoracaceae; genus Lentihominibacter; species Lentihominibacter sp. The sequence continues at coordinate 1,872 of NZ_JBKTXS010000049.1, forward strand.
ATATATTCCCTGACAAAATGTTGCTTGAATCCTTCAGAATATATAATTCGTGCGGAATTAACATCATCTACATATGGATTCTTTTCTAATTCTTGAATTTCGGCTTCTGTGAATTCTCTTCGTCCCATAACATTCTCCCGTTCTCAATATTTTTTACAATGAACAAAGCGGGATCGTCGCAATGATCGATTCCCGCTGATGTTCATTTTCTTACTGAATTAACGTCTTATCTTTCTTCTGATGGTGACAACTCCTGCTCCCGCAGCCGCTATCATCACCGCTCCAATTACTGCTATAGGCATATCGTCCCCGGTTTTAGTCCCTGAACCGCTTGTCTTATCATAAGTATTAACAAACACAGCTTCATCTGCACCCGTTACTTTTACTTCCAGACTTCCGTTTTTATTATCAGTGACCTCTGCTTTTATATTATATACCGTATCATCGTACTGAACATTTTCTTCATCACCTTTTATCTCCGCGATAGTGTATTCATACGTATCAGCCTTGTCATAGTCGATCGCCTCGAATAAGATCTGTCCATTGCTGTCATTTTTAGCGCTTGAAACAATATTGCCTTCTTTATCTTTCAGAACAAATTCAAACTGTCCGTCCTGAAGTGTTCCGTTGACAAACTGTTTGGAAGCTCCAAATGCAGCTGACGTTCCCTTGGCCTCATAGGTATTATTGAATTCTATTTTATTTTCCCCATCTGCGGTTTCAAAGGTTACGGACAAGCCTCCCTTCGCGTCATCCTTTACATGCGCTATAACAGTAACTATCTTATCATCATAAGACACGCCTCCGAGATTATTATTCTGCTCTCTGACAGTGTATGAAATGTCTCCCGGCCTGTCATAAGTGATTTTAGGGAATGACACATTGCCATTCTCATCGTTTACCGCCTTTGCAACAACTTTATTATTTGCATCTACCAATTCAAAGATAAATTCTCCTTTATTAAGGTCTCTTCCATCAATATTTTTGGTAATTTTGATTCCCCCATCACCTGTAAGACTGGAATCAGTTGGAGTCACACTATAGATATTGGTAAAAGTAAAGGCTGCGCCGTCTTTCGGTTCTCTTTCTGCAGTCAGACCTCCCTTTCCATCATCCTTCAACGTTATTTTTAAAGTTTTGCTTTGACTGTCATTAGTAACACCATCAACCTTGCCCGATTCACTCACTGTATAAGTGAAGGTTTTACTTCTTGCACCGTCTGAATCCGGTTCAACTTCCTCCAGATCATCTGCCTCAAAGTTCACAGTACCAAAGTCCACGTTGCCGTTTTTATCATTTTTGACTGTTGTATCTTCAGGCATCGGCGCTCCATCCTCTCCTTTGAGGGTAAATGTAAAGGCCTCTTTGATATCCGGTTTTGTAAGCGCTGCATCAGCATCCAATATTTTGCTTCCGTTGATATTTACAGATATCTTGTCTGCATTGGCTCCGTAAGTGTTTTCGAAATCAAGCTTATCCGCTCCATAAGCAGTCGCCGTCAGAGTACCGTCTTTATTATCTTTGACTTTTACTGTAAAATCAACGCTTCCTTTATTTACTGTAATCTTCTTATCTGAAAGTCCCTCTGTGAGCTCTTCTGCTGTATAGCTTACAGTATACGTATCATCAGTCGGGTTAAATGTTGCTCTTCCCTCTTGGGTTAGCTTTGTGAGCTGTTCGCTGGAATAACTCAAGGATTTGTCAAATGTTATTTTTCCTTCAGCATTATTAGTGCCTTTGGCTACGATACCATCATCCCTGGAAGTTCCCTGGTAGCGAACCCGGAAGCTGAACTCTTTATCAGCCATCTTTCTGCCGTTCAGCGTCTTCGTTCCGGATAGACTCACAGCGTTATCGTCCGGCGTTTTCGCATTATATTTATTGGTAAATGCCAGTTTAATAGGTTCCTGACCAACCTGAGTATTGCTGTCCCACTCAACCGTCTTTACTACCGCTGCGTCTTTTTCTACAACAGTGACTGTTTTCAGCGTACCATCCTTATTGTCAGAAACAGTAATACTTACATTATATTCAGCCTTGTCGTAATCCTCATAACCACTGCCCTCTGGGGTATTTTCCTTAACTGAGAAGCTGTATGTTTCATCTATATCCGATTCATCAAAAGTAAGATTGCTGAACTGCGCAACCACTGCAGGGACACCTGCATCTGCGCCTGCTTCGTTTGCAAATGAACCGGTCATCTCTTTCATCCCAAGCTTCTTCATAGTCGCATTGTCTTCCGCAGTAATTGTAAATTCAAATTTATCTGCTTCAAGAGGCTGATTATTCAAAGTCTTGGTTACCTGAATACCGCCGACAGCTGCATAATCCATGTTTGCACTATAAATATTCTCAAAATTACTGTGTGTAACCTGCGGAGTAGCAGTCAGTTTTCCGATTCCATCTTTATCCGATACGTTAACTGTAATAGTGGCTTCTTTTGAATCATATGTCAGTCCGTTTGTTCCCGAACCCGTCTGATCCTCAGTCACCTTATAAGTATAGGTCCCGGCAGTCGTAAACTTTATTTCTCCGAAACCAAAACTTACCCTATCCTCAGCTTCTGTTTTATCCTGATCTTTCGCCATCTGATAATCCACCGTTACGCTGCTCTTCTGCGGCATCGGCTCGTTTCCGGTCGCTCCCTCCAGTTTAAAATTGAAACTGTCTGTATCGGTCCAGTCTCGTCCTAATAAAGACTTCGTAAATCTTGTATCAAGATTTAAAGATACAGGGTCTACACTGTAACTGTTATTGAAATCCACACGAGGTGTTTGATCTTTGGAGCTATCATATTCTGTTCCTTTATGATTCTGGATCTCGTTTCCGTCTGCATCCTTGACTTTAGTAACGGTGGTTATAGTATGCATAGATCCGTCGCCATCGTCTTTTACTGCTATTGCCACTTCAAACTCAGACTTATCATATTTAACTCCGCCGCTATCTCCTATGCTCTCCTTAACGGTAAACTTATATGTCTTTCCTGCATTTTCATGGGTAAATTTAATGCCGCTGAGCTTTTTCATAGTTTCCGAAACTCCGGAATTGCGATCACTGGTATTATTGAATACTTTATCCGAGTTTGACAGCAGTTTGTCTGCATCCTCTTTGCTCACATTGCCATCCTGGGAATCCGACGCTGTTATGGTAAATCCAAACTCTCCTGCCTTCATACTGCGTCCGGTCAGCGTCTTTGTCACTTCCAGACCTCCTGCCTCATTTCCGTAATCCATGGAAGATCTGTATTCATTGGTCCACTGAAGCTCCTGAGAATCGTCCGAAAGCTTAGCCTTCATATTTCCGTGGGAATCATCAGTAACGGTGATTTTCACAGTCTTCTCACTCTTATCATAAGTCATACCGTTAACATCCGTTCCCAACTCTTTCACTTTGTACGTGAAAGTTTTTGTAAAGGTATAGATTTTTTTGCCGTCTTTTATTTCCTCTTTACGGGTTCCATCCGCAACGTCTTTCTGGGTGAAGGTTATATCGCCGAAAATAATATCTTCGCTCTTTCCGGCTGACGGATCAATGGAAATCGTTCCCTTGTTGCCCGATGTTTTCGTTACTCCCGAAGGAAGCGGCGCTCCGTTTACGCCTTCCACTTCGAAAGTGAAGCTGTCTCCGGTTTTGAAATCACGCCCTGTAATATTCTTTTCGCCTTTAAGACTACGCGCGGTGGAAGCATTATATGTATTATTAAATCGGAAATACTGGTATAAATCTCCGTTTTCATCTACCAACTCTGTCTTAATTAACTGCTTGGTAGAATCTTCTGGATCTGTTTCGGTTTTTACCTTCACTATAACTATTTTTTCTGATTTATCAAACGTAACACCGTTGTATACCCATTCTCCATTACTGTTCTTATCAGCATTCGTCAAACCTTCACCTTCATAAGTTCCATCCTTTGTCGGCTGCAGCTCACGAATCACATATTTATATTCTTTATCTATATTTTTTGTTTTAAATGTGGTTCCGGATATGGTAATATCGCCGTTTGTCAGGTTGCGGTATATATACTTTCCTCCTGCGCCCTTTGCCGGCATAGGCTGATTACCTAAATCAGATGTATCAAAAGCATCCTGTGTATCTATATCACGCACTCCTGCCGCTTCTATGGAAAATGCAAACTGTTCGCTTTCTGTATAATCCTGAAGGTTCTTATTGTTCATATTTTTCTGTCCGGCTATTATGATTGACTGTTCGCCGGCAGCATAAGTATTGGTAAAATTCAGAAAATGCTCCCCTGCCCCGGGATATGTACCATCTTCTTTAAAATACATTGTCTCCCAGTCTTTTCCTTCATGACCCTTTTCAATCTTCAGATTTCTTATCTGAAGATGACCGCTACCGTCATCTTTGACATCAAAGGTCAGCCGGTAGTTAGTATTGTCATATGTGATCCCCGGCTGCAGGCTGCTTGGCAGCTCCTCATAAGCCATATATTTATAACTTCCTTCTTCTGTAAAGGTAAGCTCTATGTCAGTTCCGAAAGAAATATTGGCTTTGTCTTTTCCCAGATGATCCTCGCCTTTTATCTCGCATTCCAAAGGTTTGCCTATCAAAGAATCATCCTTATCCTGCTGCTGCAGTTTAAACGTAAAACTGTCTCCCTCTTTAAAAAGACGATCTTTTAAAGTTTTTGTTCCTGTCAGACCTAAATCTATCAGTCTGACGGTCTTTTCTTCCACAGAATAATTATTTACAAATACTGCCTCATTATTATCACCGGCAGCTATAGTTCCTGCTGCGGAAGACGCTGCTCCGCTGCCATTTACCGGAGATGTCTGGACAAATCCTTCCGGAATCTCCCCTTTTACCTCTTCAACCGTATAACCCATGCCTTTATCAAGACCATATACGCGCAGGCTTTCTCCTGCCTTTAGCTTAAAGGTTTCTCCTGATTTAATCTTATTAAGTGATCCTGCTGTTTGCTGACCTTTACTGTCAAAGATCTTCGCCGCATATTCTTTATCGGAATTTCCGCCTGTAAACTCCAGCTTGAAGGTGAATTCCGCATCCTCCGGAGCAGTAAGTCCGGCATCTGCAGTCACTTCTTTTTTTACCGTAAGCTGACCAGGAAGCTCTACATCCAGACGCCCGTTATTTCCGAGATACACGTTAATATCTTCAGCATTCAGCACATCGTCTTTATCCCATTTAGGATTTATGATCTGGGTGGCGGTATTTGTCTTATTTCCGCCTACAGCTGTTTTATCAAGAACCGTATCTGTCACTTCGTGAATTCTCGGCGTGCCTTTTTCAATATAATATTTTCCTGAGATATCTGATTTCACTGCCTCCGAATACTTTGTAAGATTTGCTCCCGACACCTGAATTGCTTCTGTCTGCAAAGTATCCTTCGTACTGTCATAATAAGTTCTCTGATACCAATATGTTTCTCCGCTCAGCGGTTCTTTGTCAAGTTTAGTCTTGCAGTCTCTATCTGTATACAGATATGTATCTTCCGTATAGAAGTAAAATCTGTTGGTAGATGCCGGTGTAAAGTTAACAGTCGTATCACCTGATGCCTCACCCTTTGTATAATCGTTGGAATAAAAGCTGACTTTGCCTTCATCATTGGTATTAGCATCAATATATCCTTGCAGATCACTGTCCGGATCTGCAAGATTGTCCAGCGCCTCCTGCTTCACACTTACATCGTAAAAAATACGCATTGGCCACGCATTAGTTACCTCAGTGGAAATCGTACCGTCCTCATCATCTTCCTCTACATTAAACTGACGAAGAGGAATAAGAGCAGCCGGAATCTTAACCTCCACCGTATCGCCCTCTATACCGTCACCTTTGGTCACCGTAATTTTAATATCGGACAGATCGGCTTCCGGGTAAAGAGGATTGCCCACTCCATGTGTATTCTCTCCTCTAAACACATAAGTGACTGTATCTCCTCTCTGAGAATCGCTTACTTGATCAAATACCTGATCAGCGTAAATGATAGTATTAAAATCATCTACCTGCATATAATTCCCCAGCTTATCTGTGAAAGTCACATACCCATCCTCTGCCGGATTATCTCCCTTTACCTGTGTAGGAAAACCTGTCCCTTCAGTAATTTCTGCAAAAATAGAATTGAAGACATCTTCAAGTGAGCCGCTCTCTTTAGTAGTCTTATAATAATTCCTTTTGCTTTCTTCAACCGGAGTTCCCATGTTCCCTATGTTATATCCGGTAGCATCCGGATAATTGCTGGACACAGCCTGCATAAAACGGTTAGTATCTCTGGTTAAATCATTCTCATCTGCTCCGGAAAATATCCCCACAGAATATATAAAAGCATTATTTTTTGTCTTCAGATCTCCTGCGGCACGGATAGTAGCATTGGCTGTCCCTGCATCCACGCCGTTTCCTCCGCCCGGTTCTCCGTCAGTAAAAAATATCACGATCTGCTGAGCATCGGCGCGGGCATTTTTCATTACAGTCTTTGCTTCATCCATACCATCATCAGAATATGTTCCGCCATTGGTTTTTAAATTACTGATGGTCTCCTTCAGATCAGTCTGTCCCTCGCCTTCACAATTTATCAGACTATTCTCAATATCAGCGCTGCTGCTATAGGTCACGATACCGACTCTGTGCTTCATCTTTTCATCAGAAATCTGGCCGTTAGCCACAGCAGTCTGATCTATGAATGCGTTGGCCGCAGCCTGCAGCTGCTCTCTCTTTGTCTGCCGGCTTTCATAAAACTGCACATGATCATCATTAGAATCATCTGCTGACGTCTTTGGC
>NZ_JBKTXS010000050.1:0-2772 GCF_046951855.1 Lentihominibacter sp.
GGACAGGAAAAGGTTGGCGGAATAGTAGGGCAGTTATACGGAGATTCTGTTGAAAACTGTGTGGCATTAGGTGAATCTGTCGAAGGTACAGCTAATGTCAATCGTATAGTGGGGAAAAAATCCGATGGGACTATTGGTGGTTGCTATGCTTCTGAAACTCTTGAATTATCAACAGGTAAGCCGTCTCCTGTGGGAGAAAAAACAGTAAACGGAGAAACTATCTCAGCGGCAGATGTGGCAGTTAATAAAACTTTGTTCCCTGCAGATAAATGGACGCTGAGAACAGGATATTACCCAACCCTTACCGTCCTTGAAGGCGAAGATAAGCCGGATCAGCTTACAAAGATCCCGGGTGAGTGGTTCGCTCTCACTCTCAAAACAAAAGTAGACGGAACAGAAGAAACGGTCACAAGTGACTTCAAACTTAAAGTACAGGGAAGCCAGGAACCTGCCGTTGATTATACGGAAAATCTTCAGCTTCTTAATGGAACATATGATATTTATATAGGAGAAACAGACACAGGAAAAGACATCACGGGAGATGGACAGGCAATTGTAGTTGATATTGACTATTACACAGTATCCTTCTATGATGGAGATGTAAAGTACGGTGATGATACACCACAGAAAATGCAGACAATTTTAGACGGTCAGAAAGCTGTAAAACCGGAAGTCCCTGTTAAAACCGGATACACATTTAAGGGCTGGAAAGCAAAAGGCGAAGAAGCCTTTTGGAATTTTGATAAAAACACACTTGACGGCAAGGCCGTGAAACTCACCGCTGAATGGGAAAAAGAAGGAACCGCAATTCCTCCCGGTGGAGACGATCAGGGCGATAAGCCGGAACAGGTTAAACCGGATTCCGATAAGTCAGCTGAAACAGGCGATAAAAGCAATAATGTACTATGGTTTATGATAATGATCGCAGCAGGAGTGACTATACTGATTTTCAGAAGAAAAACTTCTGCAGGCAGATAATTTAATACAAGTATATTGTAAAGGAAAAGAGAGCAAACCTATTGAACATAGGATTGTGCAGAAAGCAACTAATCAGCTGACATGCGCACAGTCAATACTCAGATATACGTATCACCGGAAGATCTTTTCAAAAGGCGTAAGGTTTGACATTTTCTTTGAAGATGATGAAAATATATACAACATAAAGATGCAGTGTGCCAAAGAATACGCTCTTTCTTTAAGAGTCGGATACTGCAACAGTCAGTTTGATATGAAGCGTCTTACTAAAGGGAATAAATATTAAAGATAGCCGGTTTGACTATAGCGGAGACTGAGAAATTTTATTGTGTCATAAGCGTAAAAGCTGTGTAAAAATTCAAGTGTTATTAATGCAGATGAAAGTGAGACTTCATTTGCATTATTTTTTTATAAAGGCTAATAGCATTGATGTAAAATATATATGCTCAGAGAAATGGAAGAACTGATAAAGAAAATACGGCCAAGTGATGGCGTTTCAAAGATCGTATGGTGCAGCGGAATCGCTGAAGATAAAAAGTGCAGAGACTTCTTTTTTGATATAGACATAGTCAATGTCACAGGGATTGATATTACGGTGCAGTCAAAAAAATCTGCCTTAACATATATAATGTTTACAGCATACATCATGAATATACAATACGAGTATTTCTCGAAAAGGTCATTTTTACAATATAATCTGCAATATCGGGAACCATATTTACATTGCAGAGTACATATTGCAAGTAGTATAATATAAAGGGTATATGCTTATTTCTGCATAGGTAGCCGAAAATACGGCGATTTTATTTTTACGGAGGGAACGATGGTCGATATAAAAAAAGAAAACATTAGGGAAGAGGCCGGCAATGAAGCTGCTTCTAATTTTATTCATAACATTATAGATAAGGATCTTGAGACACAAAAATACGGAGATAAGGTCCACACCAGATTTCCGCCGGAACCAAACGGATATCTTCATATAGGACATGCCAAGTCTATCTGCCTTAATTTTACAACAGCCGAGAAATATAATGGCAAGTGTAATCTAAGATATGATGATACTAATCCTGTAAAGGAAGATACAGAATATGTTGATTCGATTGAAGAAGATGTGAGATGGCTGGGATTCCAGTGGGATGAAAGACTGTGGGCGTCTGATTACTTTGATGAAATGTATGAGTGTGCAATTATCCTTATAAAAAAGGGAAAAGCATATGTGTGTGACCTTAATTCAGAACAGATCAGAGAGTATAGAGGTACTCTTAAAGAACCGGGAAGAGAAAGTCCTTATAGAGGCAGAAGCATTGAAGAAAATTTGAAACTTTTCGATGAAATGAAACAGGGGAATTTTTCTGACGGAGAGAAAGTGCTCAGAGCTAAGATAGATATGGCTTCTCCGAACATGAATATGAGAGATCCGGTTATTTATAGAATAGCTCATGCAGAACATCATAATACAGGAAATAAATGGTGCATATATCCTATGTATGACTTTGCACATCCTATAGAAGATGCTATAGAGGGAATAACCCATTCTATTTGTACCCTTGAGTTTGAGGATCACAGACCTCTCTATGATTGGGTTCTCAGAGAAGTGGGTAAATGGCCTGCGCCTCCGCAGCAGATAGAGTTTGCAAGATTGAATCTCACCAATACTGTTATGAGTAAGCGTTATCTCAAAGCAATGGTGGATGAAGGAACGGTCGATGGATGGGACGATCCGAGGATGCCGACTATAGCCGGCATTCGAAGGAGAGGATATACGCCGGAAGCTGTAAGAGATTTTTGTGAAAGAAT
>NZ_JBKTXS010000050.1:2782-8547 GCF_046951855.1 Lentihominibacter sp.
ATATAGGACTTCTTGAACACTGTGTGAGAGAAGATCTCAAACAGAAAGTAGAAAATCGAAATGTGGTGGAAAATCCTATAAAAATCATTATAACAAACTATCCTGAAGATGTGACCGAAGAAATGGAAATAGAGAATAATCGTGAAGTTCCTGAAATGGGTAACAGAAAGGTCCCTTTCAGCAGGGAACTTTATGTAGACGGTGATGATTTTATGGAGATTCCTGTAAAGAAGTATTTCAGGCTTTTTCCGGGAAATGAAGTGAGATTTAAAGGCGCATATTTCATAACCTGTGATGAAGTTATTAAAAACGATGACGGAAGTATTAAGGAACTGCTTTGCACATATGACCCTGAGACTAAGAGTGGATCAGGTTTTGAGGGGCGAAAGGTTAAAGGCACAATACATTGGGTCGATGCGAGAACAGCAGTCAAAATAAAAATAAGAAATTACGATTATCTGATGATTGAAGATGAAAACGGGCAGCAAGCAATGAATCCTGAATCGCTCGTTGAAACTGTGGCGTATGCAGAACCTTCCATAGCTGAAGCGGATCCGGGAGAGAGATTCCAGTTTTTCAGAAAAGGTTATTATATAGCCGATGAAAAGCTTACGACATCTGATGAAAAAGTATTTAATAAAATAGTAGGTCTTAAAAGTTCATGGAAAAAATAGAGGTGGTTCAGATGGATTATTACAAAGCATCTCTTAAGATGCACGAAGAAAATAAAGGGAAAATGGCTGTCGCAAGTAAAGTTAAGGTGGAGACTAAGGATGATCTCTCTACTGCTTATACCCCGGGTGTTGCGGAACCATGCAGAAAAATATATGAGAATCCCGATGATGTTTACAAATACACAAACAAATCAAATACAGTGGCTGTAGTATCTGATGGATCGGCAGTTCTTGGCTTGGGGAATATAGGAGGACTTGCATCTATTCCGGTAATGGACGGAAAATCTCTGTTGTTTAAAGAGTTCGCCGGAATAGATGCTTTTCCGGTTTGTCTTGAGACTCAGGAAGTAGATGAGATAGTGAATATAGTAAAGAATATTGCGCCTACATTGGGAGGAATAAACCTGGAAGATATTTCTGCGCCGAGATGTTTTGAAATTGAAGAAAAACTTCAGTCACAGGTGAACATTCCTGTATTTCATGATGATCAGCATGGTACTGCCGTAGTAGTTTCAGCGGCCGTTATTAATGCCGCGAAACTTACGGGAAGAGATTTGAGCCGAATGAAGGCAATAATCAACGGGGCGGGAGCCGCCGGTACGGCAATAGCTAAAATGTTGATGAATCTTGGTATAGAAGATGTTGTGGCATGTGACAGCAAAGGTATCCTTACAAGGGAGCGAAATGATCTTAATGAGGCGAAAAAGCGTCTGGCGGCAGTTACCAATAAAAATCAGATAAAAGGTACACTTGCAGAGGCTGTAAAGGGCAGAGATCTTTTTATAGGAGTTTCAGCGGCAAAGGTGCTGACACAGGATATGGTAAAATCAATGAATGAAAATGCCATAATATTCGCCATGGCGAATCCGGAACCAGAAATTCTGCCCGATCTTGCCAAAGAAGCCGGAGCAGCCGTAGTGGGTACAGGCAGATCTGATTATCCTAACCAGATAAACAATGTACTTATTTTCCCGGGTATTTTCAAAGGTGCGTTAGCAGCCAGAGCTAAACGTATAACAGAAGAGATGAAAACTGCAGCGGCATTTGCTTTAGCAGGAGTTATTGAAGATAGCCAGCTTAAGCCGGATTATATAATACCGAGTGCATTTTACCCGCAAGTTGCCGACATTGTAGCTGAAGCTGTAAAAAATGCATGGAAAGAATAAAATTGACTGAATAAAAAGGGACTGTGAAAAATCACAGTCCCTTTTTATTCAGTGTATATATTTCTGCAGCATTAAAAAACATAATGGAATGCATTGCTGAATGAAATCTTTGTTCATTTTTTCCTTGACAAGCCTTATCTGGAGCTTTGTTGCTGCTCATCTCTTTCAGACCTGCTTGCAGTATTTTTTATAGCTTCTTTTTCTATTTTATGTTCTTTCTGAGTGGCCCATTTTACCACAAACACTTGTATTATACCTGCAATAGGGACAGCAAGGATCATCCACAGTATTCCGCCGAAATATCCGAAAACACTTACTGCCAACAAGACCATAAGAGGATGGAGGCCTGTAGAAGTACCTACGATTTTAGGATAAATAAGATTACAGTCTATTTGCTGGACTGCAAATAGAATCGCTACAGCCAAAACTCCGTGCCAGAAACCTTCTGTACATAGTCCCATGACAAAAGCTGGGATCATTCCGATTATAGGACCAAAGTAAGGAATGACGTTGGCGATGCCTGCGAAGATACCAATGAATACGGCAGCATCCAGTCCCATTATGGACAGACCTATAGAAGACATGATGGATACAATCAAAGCATCCAACAGAGCGCCTCTTATGAACCTTGAAAGTACACCATTTACTTCACTTAATGTTTCGGTAAGTACAGCATGACCTTTTTGCGGAAGCACAAGGTGAAGAAATTTTCTCCATAATCCTTGAAAAAACTGCTTGTCCTTCATGAGATAGATACTGATTATTATTCCTACCAGTATGTCAAAAATACTTCCTCCGATATTTGTGAAGAACGTTATTATTGAAGATGCACTGACATTATCTCCTATCCAGCTCATTATAGCATTGGCTACATCCGTCATTTTTTCCGAAAGCATTCCGTCAGGGATATTGTTGGTGATCCAGTCTCTGAAAGTGGCCTCATACTTGAGAATTCCTCCCAGAAGGTCGGAGAATGTATCTGAAAAGCTGGAAAAATTAACTTTACCGATTATCATTATGGCAAATCCAAATATTATGGCGATGACAGCTGCTATGGCCAGTAAGAATGTAACAAGCACACTAAGCAGATGACGCAGATTTTTTTTCTTTTCGGCTTTTATAGGATCTGAAGGCAAACTTATTATTTTACTCATCAGTTTTGAATCAATCAATTCGGAAAGAGGATTGAGAAGATAGGATAAAATCAGTCCGAAAATCAAAGGCCAAAGGGCATCCAGCAAAACGCACAGCCAGTGATACAAAGTGGCGGTTATATTGCCGAAATTTTTGATTATGAAAAACATTGCGCATAGAAGTATGGCATTAAATATAATAAAAAAACTTCCTCGTATAAAGCTATTGTCTTTCATCAATTCTTTTAATTTGTTCATACTCTTTCCTCCAATATTAAATTATTATATACTAATATAGTCGTGTTATCAATAAAAACCAGTGGCTCGCATGTTCTCTCAGAAAATGAATCAACATCGGCCGATAATGATTATATAGATGAAAGGAGCAATTATTAAGTGGAAATCAGAAAAATACCCGAACTGTTGGCACCCGTAGGAGGATGGCCCCAGTTAAAAGCAGCCGTTCAGAATGGAGCAGATGCTGTTTATATGGGAGGCCCTCTGTTTAATGCTAGGATAAAAGCGGAAAATTTTACTTGGGATGATATGAAGTCAGCCATAATGTATGCTCATGACCGAAATGTTCGTGTATATATCACTATAAATACTCTCATAAAAGATAGTGAACTGACCAAAGCTTTTTCATACGTTAATTTTCTGTATGGGGCAGGAGCAGATGCTGTAATTTTGCAGGATATAGGTTTAGCTCGCTTGATAAAAAAATATCTGCCTCAAATTCCTATGCATATGTCTACACAAGGGACGATCTATAATACGCAGGCGCTTGAGTGGATAAAGACTAAGGGATTTTGTAGGGTAGTTCCTGCAAGGGAACTGACGCTTGAAGATATACGCGTATTCTCTGAAAAATGCCATAGTGGCATGCAGTCATGTGAAGTGGAAGTCTTTATCCATGGGGCTTTATGTCTGTGTTATTCGGGACAATGTCATATGAGTAGAATCATTGGCGGAATCAATGGAAGGAGCGGAAACAGAGGGTTGTGTGCGCAACCTTGCAGATTGCCGTATAAAGATGAAAACGGTAATGAACAGTTTATTTTAAGCCCTAAAGATCTGTGTACCATTGAAATGATACCACAGTTATGTATGTCAGGAATAGATTCTTTAAAAATAGAAGGCAGATTAAAATCCCCACAGTATGTAGCGACAGTGACTTCTTTATATCGAAAATATCTGGATATATATAAGTTTCAAGGAACAGTGGATGTGCAGAAAGAGGATAAGGTGAAACTTCTTCAGATATTTAATCGAGGCGGTTTCAGCAGTGGATATATGTATGGCAACCAAGGTTCAAAACTGCTGTCGGGAGACAGCCCCAAAAATCAGGGTATATACATAGGAAAAGTAAAAGCCGTTAAAAAGGGAAGTACATTAATAGATATAAAACTTGACAATAGAGGAGCAGATTCAAAAGGTTACGACAAAGCTCTTTCTATAGGGGACGGGATAGAGGTTAGAGGGAAGCGTGATACGGGTAATGTAATATCATACCTGAAAGCATTGACTCCTTATTCAGTTCGCGTCGGAGATATAAAGGGAGAAGCATACCCAGGAGATAAAGTTTATAAGGTTACCGACAAAGATTTGAATATAGAAGCAGAAAATTCATATAACAGGGGCGAGAGAAAGAAATTGCCGGTGGATATGTTTTTTACTGCTAAGCTGGAAACGTATCCAGTACTGGATATAAGACAAGAAAATATCAGTGTTTCTGTAAAAGCAGATTTTATAGTTGAGAAAGCAATAAAACGTACAGTAGACAAAAAAAGAGTGGAAAAGCAGCTTAGAAAATTGGGAGATACAGTGTTTGAAGCAAAGTCTGTAGTAATAAATGCAGATGATAATATATCGATTCCGATTTCGGTAATAAATGAAATCAGAAGACAGGGAGTCGCTTCTTTGATGAAAAAAAGAAGATCGGTATATAGCAATCGTAAACCGTTGATAGAAAGAGAAATAGCAGATATAAAAAATATTGAAAATCTTGGAAACAATGATATCCTTATAACAAACTCGGAAAAACACAATGGCTTGTTCTTGTACAGCAGGGCTTCTGTAGAAAGATTTATACTGAAAGAAAACTTCGGAGATAAAGAGGCAGACAGTATTTATATTCCGCTGGAATTGTTTATGGAAGAAGAAATTTACAATAAACTTTCGGAAAGTGAAAAGAATGTTATTCCGTACATACTTAATGTCAGCAAAGGGAATCTGGATCAATATATAGAAAGTAATTTTGATGATATAACGGAGAAAACAAAGAAAACCGGAATAATGGTAGGGAATCCCGGGTGGATAATCAGATTCAGAGATGCAGGCATAAAAGTATATGGAGGATATGGACTTAATGTATATAATGTACAAAGCCTTAAAACGTTTAATGAAGATGGCGTTGATATAAGAGCTTATTCTCACGAAGAGGATGAATATTGCAGCGGAGATATTCCGCTGATGATAACAGAGCATCCGATAACTTTAAGTTATTTTACCGACAGAAAAGGGGCTGAATATATTACGATGAGGTGGCATAGCAAAGACAAGTATTTGATATTTGAAAAAGCCAGAAAGGCCAGCGTTTGCAATGCCAAAAGAAACTTCATGACATATATAAGATAATAAGTATTGCAATTCAAAAAAGAGGGATTTCATATTTATGGAATAAAAAATGAATAAAAATTAAAAAACATGTTGACAACAAGATATAACTCTGATAATATAAACAAGCTGTCACGGCAGAGAGGAAAACAACGGAAAATAACGACGAAAAAAAG
>NZ_JBKTXS010000051.1:0-7472 GCF_046951855.1 Lentihominibacter sp.
GCCGAGACCGATAGATCTGAGTCTGGTAGATGCGCAGCAGGCCAGAAGGGTGCTCGACAGATTGGTAGGATATCAAATAAGTCCTCTTTTATGGAGAAAGATACGACGAGGCTTGAGCGCCGGACGTGTACAATCCGCAGCGTTAAAGATAATTTGTGACAGAGAAAATGAGATAAAAAAATTTAAGCCTCAGGAATTTTGGACTATTACAGCTGAGTTTGAAAAGGAGAAAAATTTTATAGCAAAACTCGTAGAGTTTAAAGGAAAAAAGCTTTTAATTGAGAACAAAGTTCATAACGATGAGATATTGGCAGTTCTTAAACAGGGAAAATATATAGTAAAGGATCTTGAAGAAAAAGATAGGATGAGAAGAGCTGCTGCTCCGTTTACAACCAGCAGCCTTCAGCAGGATGCTGCCAATAAACTTAATTTTTCAACTAAAAAGACCATGATGATAGCACAGCAGCTTTATGAAGGTGTTGAAGTAAAAGGCAGAGGAACCATAGGCCTTGTATCGTATATCAGAACGGATTCGGTGAGAATATCGGATGAAGCAAGGGCTGCATCCAGAGAATTTATCATAAATTCTCTGGGAGAAAAGTATTACGGAGGTAATATATATAAAAATAAAAAAAAGGATGTTCAGGATGCTCATGAGGCTATAAGACCAAGTTATGTAGAACTTGAGCCGGAAATCATAAAAGATTCTTTGAGTAAGGATCAGTTCAAGCTGTACAGCCTTATATGGAACAGGTTCGTCGCCAGCCAGATGGCGCCTGCTAAATTCAAATCTGTAAATGCTGTCATAGAGAACGGTGAGTATGACTTTAAAGCAGTCGGTTCAAAAATGCTCTTTGACGGATTTCTTAAAATTTACTCATCTGCAAAAGATGATGAAGAGGACAGGCTTCTTCCTGACATGTCAAAGGGGGAAGAGTTAAAAGCTGTAAATGTGGAAGGTCAGCAGAATTTCACACAACCTCCGGCAAGATTTACAGAAGCCAGTCTTGTTAAAGATCTTGAAGAAAAAGATATAGGTCGTCCCAGCACATATGCTCCTATCGTGGCGACTCTCATAGATAGAAAATATATTTCAAAAGAAAAAAAATCATTGATTCCTACAGAGCTTGGGTTTATAGTAACTGATATGATGGAGCAATATTTCAAAGAGATAGTAGACACAGGTTTTACAGCTCAAATGGAAGAAAATCTCGATGATATAGAAACAAAGGGTGTCAGATGGAAATCTGTAATTGAAGGATTTTATGATACTCTCAAAGATGAGCTTCAGATTGCTGATGAACAGATTGAAAAGGTTGAGTTCAAAGAGGAACCGACAGGTGAGCTTTGTGAAAAATGCGGCAAACCTATGGTTATCAAACATGGACGCTTTGGAGCATTTGCGGCATGTACAGGATATCCGGAATGTAAGAATACAAAGCCGATCGTTCAATCTATCGATGTCAAATGTCCCGAATGCGGCAAAGATATAGTTGCCAGAAAAAGTAAAAGAGGAAGACTTTTCTATGGGTGTAGCGGGTATCCTGAGTGTACTCAGGTTTTTTGGAATAAGCCGGTAGATAAGAAATGTCCGAAATGTGGCTCGCTTCTTGTGGAGAAAAAAAGTAAAGATAGCAAATATGCTTGTTCTAACAGTGAGTGTGATTACAAAGAATAAAGGCATCAGAGTCCTGTTATGAATTATGAAAAAGGAGGTAAATATGGTACAATTTCATGCAACAACAATTGTGGCAGTAAAGAGAGGACCTGACGATATCTGCATAGGCGGAGACGGACAGGTGACAATGGGAGAAACCGCCATTATGAAAAATGGCGCGAAAAAAGTAAAAAAAATATATAAGAATACTGTAGTTACGGGCTTTGCGGGGTCTGTAGCTGATGCTTTTTCGCTTACAGAAAAGTTTGAGAGCAAACTGGATGAGCACGGAGGAAATTTAAAGAGAGCTGCGGTGGCTCTGGCTCAGCTTTGGCGTTCGGATAAAGCCATGAGAAATTTGGAAGCACTGATGATAGTGGCTGATAAAGAAGATATGCTGGTGCTTTCCGGGACGGGAGAAGTTATTGAACCTGATCAGCCGTTTGTAGCTATAGGTTCGGGAGGTAATTATGCATATTCAGCCGCTAATGCACTTTACAACAACACAGATTTGGGTGCGGAAGAAATTGTGAGAAAATCATTGGAGATAGCGGCGTCCATATGTGTATACACCAATGATCATATTTCTGTAGAAAAATTATAGGAGGTGAAGTATGGCCAATAAACTTTATCAGATGACGCCTAAAGAAATAGTAGGC
Source organism: Lentihominibacter sp. (assembly GCF_046951855.1). Lineage (NCBI taxonomy): Bacteria > Bacillati > Bacillota > Clostridia > Peptostreptococcales > Anaerovoracaceae > Lentihominibacter > Lentihominibacter sp. The sequence goes on from NZ_JBKTXS010000051.1 coordinate 2,317, forward strand.
GAACTGGATAAATATATAATAGGGCAAGATGAAGCAAAAAAATCTGTAGCCATCGCTTTGAGAAACAGATACAGAAGAAGCTTGCTTTCAGAAGAGATGCGGGAGGAAATAACCCCTAAGAATATTTTGATGATGGGGCCTACAGGATGCGGTAAAACAGAGATAGCCAGAAGGCTTGCGAAACTCATGGATGCACCATTTGTCAAAGTGGAAGCGACTAAATTTACTGAAGTGGGCTATGTGGGACGAGATGTGGATTCGATGGTCAGAGATCTGGTTGAAGCATCTGTCAGAATTACGAAACAGGCCATGTTGGAAGAAAAATATTCTGTTGCCGATGAGATAGTAGAAGAAAAAATCATAGAAGCGATAATACCCGGCAAGAAGAAATCCGCTTCCAATAATCAAAACAGAGGACCATTTGATTTTATATTGGGAAATACAGGGTATCTTACTCAGAAAGAACAGTATGAACAGCAGAAACAGGCAAGCGATGAAAAAGATCAACAGCCTGATATGCTGGCAAGAGAGCAGGTTAGACAGCAGCTTAGGGAAGGGCTGCTGGAAGAGCAGTATATAGAGATACAAGTAACTGATGCTCCTAAGACAAACTCATTAGATATGGGAAATGAAGGTATGAGCATAGCCATCGGAAATATTTTCGGTGATATGGCGCCTAAAAAGATGAAAAATAAAAAAGTGAAAGTCAAAGATGCGAGAAAGATCTTAAGAGAGGAAGAGGCCCAAAATCTCATAGATATGGATCAGGTGACGGATGATGCATTGCAGAATGCAGAACAGAACGGGATAATTTTTATAGATGAGATCGATAAGATAGCCTCCGGATCCAGTTACAGAAGCGGAGCAGATGTTTCCAGAGAGGGCGTTCAAAGAGACATTCTTCCTATAGTTGAAGGAAGTGTGATAAACACTAAACATGGACCGGTAAAAACAGATCACATACTATTTATAGGCGCAGGTGCATTTCATACGGCGAAGCCTACAGATTTGATACCTGAACTTCAGGGGCGTTTTCCTATAAGAGTGGAACTTGAGAATCTTGATAAAGATACTTTTGTCAAGATACTGACAGTTCCTGAAAACGCACTTCTAAAACAACATAAAGCATTACTTGAGACTGAAGGCATAGAAATAGAATTTACAGAAGAGGCTATTGATGAGATTGCCACCATGGCATTTTTAATGAATGAGCAGACAGAAAATATAGGAGCAAGAAGACTGCATACTATATTGGAGAAACTGCTGGAAGATATATCCTTTAATATTCCGGACATGGATGAAGAAAAGATCACGATAGACCAGCAATATGTAAAAGAAAAATTTGCTGAGAAGATACATCCGGATGATATAGATAAATATATACTGTAATCATTTTGTTTATGGTTAAACTCCATAGAAATCCGCGAACTTTCAGATGGCTATGGAGTTTCGTTATGTTGGTGCGATAACGATATAAGCAAGAAAAGTTGTAGAAAAACAGCAGGTTTGTGTTAGTTGTGTGAAAATACAATACTTTTTTGAAAAATCAAAAAAATCGTTGCTTTATTGAGGGAAAATATATATAATACTATTAAATATGTAAAAAAATTCAAATCTAAACAGATGAGGTAATAAAATGAGCGATATTTTAAAGAAAATAAGAAGATTGAATTGGATGCTACAGGAAAGCCCTACAGGAGCGTTTTCATTCGACGAAATGTGCAGACTTATGAGTGAATTTATGGATGCCAACGTTTATATAACAAACAGAAACGGCAAAGTTATCGGCGTGGGCTATAAAATCAAATCTGACAGTGTTGTAATGACTGATACGGAAAAAGGAACAAAAGTATTTCCGGAAGAATATAATGAAGAACTGATGAGAGTCAGAGAGACTACTGCCAATTTGTCTGGCGAAGAAGCTCTTAAAATCTTCAAATATGATTATGACACATCGGACAAGCTGCACACTATAATCCCTATTCTGGGAGGCGGCAAGAGATGGGGAACGTTGGTTCTTACCAGATATTCACCTTCGTTTTCGGAGGAAGATCTTGTCATAGGAGAATATGGCGCTACGGTTGTAGGTATGGAGATACAGAGAAAGAAATCTCTTGAAAGAGAAGAAGAAGAAAGAGAAATCGCAATGGTACAGATGGCTATAGGGACTCTTTCCTATTCGGAAATCGAAGCCGTTCAACAGATTTTTGCTGAACTTGATGGAGATGAAGGACTGCTGGTTGCAAGTAAGATTGCGGACAGATCAGGAATAACGAGATCTGTTATAGTTAATGCTTTAAGAAAACTTGAAAGCGCCGGCGTAGTGGAATCAAGATCTTTGGGAATGAAGGGTACGAGAATCAAAATTACTAATTCCAAATTTAAAGATGAACTGAATAAAATGACTATATAAGAATAAAAGATAACAAAAACTCTTGTTTTGCATATTATGTAAAGCAGGAGTTTTTTTATATTTGGTTAAGTATTTCATTCTTCTGTATTGGAGGAGATTATGGCCAGAAAAAGATTCAAAAAAAGACGCAGCATCTGGAAAGGCGCGTCTATAGGAATGATTATTACAGCATTCATCTGTATTGGGGTGTTTATATGGATTAAAACTGTAGTGGAGCCTAATTTGGAAGAGGTTTCTAAGATGAGAGCAGAAGTTCTCGTTTCAAGAGCCGTTAATAAAGCTCTTACAGAGCAGTTTCAAAAAGAAGGAGGACAGGATGAGCTGTTCATAGTTAAAAAGAATGAAGAAGGAAAAACTGAGATGGTTCAGGCAGATTCCATGGCTATAAATGTGCTGATGACACAGCTTACTGCTAATCTGCAAAAGTCTTTTAAGAGTATGGATGAAGAACCTCTCGAAGTACCGATAGGTACGCTTATCGGAAGTAAACTGTTTTCGCAGACGGGACCATCTATGGACCTCAAAGTGGTTCCCACAAGTGTACTGTCAACTGATTTTAAAACGGAATTTGAATCTAAAGCCATAAATCAGACAAAATATAAGATATACATAATTCTTAAATGCAGGGTAAAAGTGATGGCGCCGTTTTGTTCAAGTACGTTTAATACATCCAGTACTATACTCCTTGCAGAGACTGTGATACTGGGAGAAGTTCCTGATAGTTTCGTACAGGTGCCTAAAGAAGATATTTTAGATGTAACATAAACAAAAGTATGGTAATATAATGTCATGCTTAGATTTAATGATAGTAACGAAATAATTACAGAAGAATATAAAGCCATACTGGTGGGGATACAGATTGAAGAAGATGTTTCCTATTCAATGGATGAGCTGGAAGGACTTGCAGAAGCAGACTCTATAGAAGTATCCGGCCGTATCATACAGTCTCTGGAAAAACCAAACACTGCCACACTGATAGGTAAGGGCAAGGTTGAGGAGCTTGCGCAGATGTGTTCCAATATGGAGATAGATATGGTAATATTTAATGAGGAACTTTCCGGAGTGCAAATGAGGAATCTTGAAGATTCTATCGGTGTCAGAGTGATAGACAGGACTATTCTGATTCTCGATATATTTGCCGACCGGGCGATATCTAAAGAAGGAAAACTACAGATAGAGCTTGCGCAACTTCAATATAGGATGCCAAGACTTACGGGATTCGGTAAATCATTATCCCGTCTTGGAGGAGGGATCGGGACAAGAGGTCCCGGTGAAAAAAAGCTGGAGACCGACAGACGTCATATATCTAAGAGGATTGATGATATAAAAGCTGAGCTTAAGAAAGCTGCAAAAAACAGACAGACGCAGAGATCAGGGCGGGAAAAGTCACATATACCCGTTGTTGCTCTGGTGGGATACACAAATTCCGGAAAATCGGCAGTTATGAATAAGCTTCTTGCTATGACTGATAAGGAAGAAAAAACAGTTTCATCACAGAACATGCTTTTTGCCACACTGGATCCTCAGCACAGAAAGATTTCCGTTGAAAACGGGAGTGAATTTATTCTGATAGATACTGTGGGTTTTGTAAGTAAACTTCCTCATAGTCTGGTAGAAGCCTTTAAATCTACCCTTGAAGAGGTCAAATACGCGGATCTTCTCATACATGTGGTGGATAGTTCTTATGATAACAGAGATTTTCAGATAGAGGTTACGGATAAGGTTATAGATCAACTGGGGGCCGGCAGTAAAAGAAAGCTTATGGCATATAATAAAATAGATATTGCTGAGGAGCTTCCCCTGGATGTCAGCGGCCATGATGCAGTATATATTTCAGCAAAAACAGGAGAAAATATGGAGCTGCTGCTTTCTTCCGTAAAAGAGAAGATTTTCGGGAAGCGGATTCATGCTGTGCTGTTAATTCCGTATGACAGAGGTGCAGTCACATCATATTTGTGTGAAAATGCAGAGATTATATCTATGGAATATGAAGCTGAGGGAACATTAATTGAAGGAAGATTTGACCGTAATGATTATGAAAAATATAAAAGTTTTACAAAAGATGGAGAAAAGTAACCATGGAGCTTTATAAAACAGTCCGAGCGGAAGCAGAGGCAGAGCAGATAATAGAAAAATCAAGATTTATAGCCCATGTAAAGCCTGTTGTTTCAAAAGAAGATGGCGATGAATTTATTGATTTGATCAGAAAACAATATAAAGATGCTACCCATAACGTACCTGCCATGGTGATAGGAGATAAGTTTCAGATACAATGGGCCAGTGATGACGGGGAGCCTCAGGGGACGTCAGGAGCGCCTATTGTTCAGATGCTGGTCAAAGAGGGGATTACTGATATTGCCGTAGTGGTTACCAGGTATTTCGGCGGGATAAAGCTGGGAACAGGCGGGCTGGTAAGAGCGTATACCAGCAGCACTAAGCTTGGCTTGGAAGCGGCGGGTGTATGCCGAGTGTGCGAGATTTGCTTCATGAAGGTAAAAACGGATTACACGTTTCTTGCGAAAATACAGAATTTATCTGTTGATAGAATAGATGACAGAGAGGGTTTTATGGTAGGTAAAATACAATATAGCGATAAGATCATTATTGATATAATGGCTTTACCGGAATACAGGAATAATGTTGTGCTTCTTCTGTCAAATATGACATCCGGAACGGCAGAAATATTGGATGAAAAAATAATTAAAGAAAAAATTTAAAAAAATGTTGACATATTAGAGAACAT
>NZ_JBKTXS010000052.1:0-7170 GCF_046951855.1 Lentihominibacter sp.
ACTTATGAGAGATGCATGGCCTTCATGGAGCGCACCCATGGTAGGTACCAGACCTACTGTAAATCCGGACGTTTTCCATTCTCTCACTTTTTTTCTTACATCATCTATCGTATTTGCTATTATCATTTTATTTTTCCTTGAGCTTTTCTACTATCTCATCGTCTATCTTAAACTCATGAGCCTGTGCCGGGAAAGTTCCCTCTTTAACTTCTTGATCGTAATCATTAAAAGCTTTTACCATAATATCACCCACATTGGCAAAGTGCTTTACGAATTTAGGCACATAATCGCTGAAAAGCCCCAACATATCCTGCCATACAAGCACCTGTCCGTCACAGCCGGCGCCTGCTCCTATTCCAATTGTCGGAATCATAAGCTTCTCACTTATGAGTGCAGCCAGCTTGGCGGGAACGCACTCAAGAACCACTGCAAATGCGCCTGCCTCCTGAACATCATATGCATCCTGCAAAATCTGCTCTGCTGCTTTTTCATTCTTTCCCTGAACTTTGAACCCGCCAAAGGCGTTCACAGACTGAGGCGTCATTCCTATATGCGCCACTACCGGTATACCTGAATCTGTAATGGCTCTTATATGCTCTTTCACAGCAGCTCCCCCTTCGAGTTTCACTGCATTGGCTCCCGTTTCCTTTATCAATCTGCCTGCATTTACGACTGCATCATATACAGAAGGTTGGTATGACATGAATGGCATATCCATAACGACAAATGTTTGCTTCACACCCCTTACAACAGCAGCACCGTGATGGATCATATCCTCCATTGTAACAGAGAGCGTATCTTTATATCCCAACATTGTATTCCCCAATGAATCTCCTACCAGAATCATATTTATTCCGGAAGCCTCCATCAGCTTCGCTGTAGAATAATCATAACATGTCAGCATTGAGATCTTCTCACCATTTTCCTTCATTTTCAATAAACTCGCAACCGTATTTTTCATCATCCTCTTCCTTTCATATATTTGACTGCTTGTAAGCAGTCTTTACTCATTTATCTGCCAAAATCTCCTTCATCTTTGCATAATCTCTGTCCTGATGTCTGCTTTGAGCCATTCGCACAAGCCTGCGGCTCAGTATTCGATACAGTTCCTTTTCATCTTCACTCTGAAGACACTGTAAATGTTTTTGAACAGTTACGGTATCATTTCTTTCTATTGGTCCCGTCAAACTCTGTGTCGGATCTGTATCTGCGATATGAGCCATGTTTCCCACCAATATAGGCGCCAGTGCTTTCACGGCTTCATTCTGAGAGAACCCACATCTATACATCAGCTGCAAACTCTGATCTATGAGACCGCATACAAGATTGCTGGCCACAGCCGCTGCACAATGGTATGTCGTCTTATTTTCCGCTTCAATGATTCTTGTAGGATTCCCCATGCTTTTCATCGTCCTGCAAAGACTGATGAACTCGGGGCTGTGTTCTTTCTCTGCGTTGCCGGAAAGTATATTTCCTCCCTCCAACGTAAAAAAAACACCCGGCAGCTCCCGGTAAGCGTTATATTTATCGCTTACTGCGAACAGCGGATGGATAGAATATCCGTAGGCGCCTGTTTCTCCAATACCTTCAAAAGCATCCAGCGAAGACATTGCACCACTACAGTGACATATCGTTTTACCTTTTATATCGTATCCTTTCACCTGATTCCAGGTATCCTGAATACTTCCGTCAGGAACTGTCAGGAAGATAACATCGCACTCACGTATCAAAGCTTTCATATCATCATACGCCTGTGATTTTGTAAAATGTGCCGCATCTTTCGTTGACTTGCTGCTGCGGCTGAAATAGCCCTTTACACAAAGACCGTATTCATGCCCTCTTTCGGCAAAATATCTGCCGAGGCTGCAGCCCACCTTTCCTGCTCCAATAAACCCTATATTCAATCTACCGACCTCCTCTTCTGAGAGTGTCTTGTGTTCCTCCGTCTCGTTCCTTTCGGATATAAGCGTCCGGCTTTTCTGCCGTACCCGGAAAATGAATATGTCAGTTCTATTTTATATGGTATAGTTTCAAAAACGAATACCACCCATCCTTACACATGTTATCATAATACCGGCATTAAGAAAAGAAATTTTATTAAAACCATCGAAATTAACGTAAAAATGTTCCATACACCGCAAAGAGCATCGCAGTATTTACTTATACGATGCTCTCCGGCTATCATCATATTATCCTATTTCCCCACAAGAACTTCACCCCTGTCATTTACTCCTATAACCTTTTCACCGTCATGCCTGAGGGCTGTAATATACCTTATTATATCCGGTGTCAGTTCTTCTCCCGGACACACGAACGGAATTCCCGGAGGGTACGGTATTATGGAACCGGCACATATCGCCCCTTCCGCCTCTCCAAGAGGAACGAAATGCTTCTTTGACGGAACGCTGTGAAGCTTTCCTGCAGCAGGGATCTGATAGCGTCTTCTGCGATCCGCTCCCTCTGCTTCTGCCACGTGGGCTGTTTGTGATATTTCCTCAAGCGCTTTCAGAGTCTTCATCATATGATCTCTGGTATTGCCTATCCCTGTCATAAGCATCAGGATATCCCCCGTATAAAGTTCTGAAAATATACCTTTCTCCATTAGTCGTTTTTCCAGCTCTGCACCCGCTATTCCCAAATCTCCCATATCAAGATTGATTTTAGTGATATCCATATTATCGGCAGTCATTATTTTCAGTCCTTTTATACCGGCAGCTACATGGTAAAAATAATCAATGTTATCCCGCCACTCTCTTATGAGCTGTCTGCCATGATCTTTCAGCAAATCGGCATTGATATCCAGAAAGCTCATAAGTATATAAGACGGACTCGTGCTTTGTATTACCTGCAGTTTATCTTCCAGTACATAGCGATTCACTCGCTGAGAATTAAGATTTAAAACGGCGCTCTGTGTCAGCGACGCCAAAGTTTTATGTATGCTGTTGATAACTATATCCGCTCCGCAGTCTTCAGCAGAGGCAGGCATTGAATTACCGCATCCAAAGGTATGAAAAAATTTCAAGTGTGCACCATGAGCCTGATCTACAATCAATACCTTTTCCTCTTTATGAGCTATATCAGCTATCGCCCTGATATCGCTGCATATTCCATAATAATTAGGGCTTGGCAATATTATGGCATCTGCATCCGGGTTTTCTTTTATACATCGTTCTATCTCCTCAGGCGATATGGCTCCCAATATGCCATGTTCTTTTATAAACTCCGGAGCAGCGTATACCGGGTGAATACTTCCCAGTGTAAGCGCGTTAAATACTGACTTATGGCAGTTTCTTGCCATTATAAGCTTACCTCCCGGCTTCACTGCTGCCAGTATTGAGGCTATTATTCCTCCACTTGTTCCGTTTATCTGTAGGTATGACCGTTCTACACCATAAAGCTCACTGTATTTTTTCTGAACCTCTTTGATGATTCCCTCTGCCTGAAAAAGATTATCTGCTCCCGGTATTTCCGTGATATCACAGTCTGCAAGTCTGTCCAGAAATTCCCCATATCCATATTTTCTGAAAACAGCAGAGCCTTTATGTCCCGGCATATGAAAAGACACAGGCTCTATGTCCGCATGCTTCAGTAAAAATTCTCTCATAATACTACTCCATTATTCCCAAAATGCTACTGCCCTGATAGGTGCGCCATCCGCATTCTCCCATTTAAGGGGAAGGGCAAAGAACCAAAACAAATCATCTCCGCATTTATCTAAATCTTTGAGATTCTCAATATTTACTATTTCATGTTCTCTAAATAACTTCTTATGAATAGGCAGATCCTCATCGGCAATAGGATCAATTCCTATAACGTCAAGGCCGACGCCTTTTTTCCCTGTCTCTATTATAAAATTCACCACATCATCATTAATGCAGGGATAGTCACCGTAATAATCTTCCGTCCCCCATCTTTTATCCCATCCGAGATTAAAGAGCAGGAATTCCGCATCCTCTGCCTTTTTTCCGTATCTTGCTATTCTGTCCAGTGTTATAGTATCACCTTCTGTAAGGTCTTTGCAATCTATAACTAACGCTTTTCCCACAAACTGGCTAACAGGAAACTTATCAAGGGTTGTTCTGTCAGCAAAAAGATGATTGGGAGGGTCCATATGGGTACCTGTATGTGAATACATAGTCATCAGAGTTTCCTTAAATCCATCCTTTTCATAAGTATTAGCCTGCTTCAATTTGGGCTGCTCCGTTCCCGGATATACCGGCATGTCCTCTGATATAAAATGTGTAAGATCAATGATTTTCATGATTGTTACTCCTTTCTGTCTTCAGCATTCTGCCGTCTTTGAATTTTTTCAGCATTAGGTTTTGCGTAAATTTGATAGTAAACCATCAGAACTGCAAAGAAAATTATGATGCATATGGCAGTAGACAAACTTGACACGAATGAAGAATAAAATAGTATACCACATCCTATCAATGCAATTACAAAGAAAAATGTCTTGCCTTTTAATTTCCACGGAAGAGATCCATATTCATCTGCAAATTTTTTCTTATACATATAACTTGCTATCACGGTTATTATAAGGCATACGATACCGCAGGCGGTGGCCACATTTGCAAGCATTGTATAAGCATTACCCAGCTGCGGAACGATCCCAAGAAGCATCAGAACAATACCTATACAAAATGATACTGTCAAACCTACATGAGGAACACCTCTTTTATTGGTTTTTCCGAAAACCTTAGGCACTGCACCATGAAAGCTCATTCCATACAATAATCTTGATGCTGAGAATATTTCTCCTACAAGGCATGTCACACAAGCAATCCATGCCGCAAAATTTATTACAATTCCGGCTGCATCACCAAAAGCAAACTGGGCTGCCACGGTAAACGGAGATTCCATAGTAGACATTTCCTGATAATTTACGAGGCCGAGACAAACTACGATAGCAGCTGCATAAAGCAATATTATGGTTATGAATGCCCAGAACATAGCTCTTGGCATTATTCTGACATCCTTAGTCTCTCCGGCAGCGGCCAGAAGCGACAACGGCCCCATGTACGCATATGTTCCCGCGCATACAGCCAAAATAATTCCTTCTCCTCCAAAAGGTGCAAAAGGCTTATAATTTACGGCATCAATATTTCTCGAAACCACACCGGCCACGGTAAATACTGCCATAATCCCCACAAGCACTATTATCAAACCCAGCTGAGTTTTTCCTGTAACATCTCCTCCCAGAAGCGTCACGAAAAACACAATAGTCAAAATCAATATCCCCCATATTACTGCAGACAAATCCGCATTATTTGTCCACATAAAGAAATAATTGGAGATATATCCTGTTCCTAATCCAACAGATCCGAGAAATACCACATCCATTGTTATGTTTCCGAAAGCCGCCAGAATTCCCCATCGGGGCCCGAGAATCCTCTCGCTCCAGTTATACATAGAGCCAGCCACCGGCATCCCCACAGCCAACTCCGAAGCATTCATACATATACACATCAGCAAAAATCCTGCCACGGCATAGGCTATAATACAAGACGGCCCTGCCTGTTCGGCGCCTGAGGCTACCATTAGGAAAATACCGTCTCCCACCACAGCACCTACTCCCAACGCCCAGATCTGCCAAAACCCCATTTTTTTATTAAGATTTTCTTCTCTTTGCATAATTCACCTCCCAGTACAATCAAAATACCATTCCAGTCGACCGGTAAGCTTAACTTGATGCAATACTATAGCAAACAACATAAAAAAACAATATCGATTTGTCTGAATATTTTTTATTTTTTTCAGACAAATAGTATAAAAATATTGTATCATACACTTATATCAAAATTTCGGAGGTGACAACGATGTTTTCCATAAATGATTTTCTCGGCCTTGATCTCATAACATGGTATAAAAATCTCACTGATTCTGATATTCCTGCAGAAAGACCTATAGAATATGTTTCTGTCAATGACCTTCCTTTAGATGATTTCATCAGAAAAAATGAAATGGTTATAAGCATAGCCACACCCTACGTAAAGGATGAATGTCTAATGCATGAATTTATACAAGGTCTCATAAATGCCGAAGCCAGTATTTTCCTTTTAGCTATCCCCGGCGATGAAATGTCTCTGAGTGAAAATAACAGAAGGCTAGCTGAAAAAGGCGGTCTGCCTATATTGCTTATACCGTGGGATGTACGGTTTGCTGATATATTCGAAACTGTTCTTGGTTTTCTTCATCAAGACTATAATAACGCCGTCAAAAAAGTGGAAGGACTTCAGGAGGATATGCTTAAAAGTTTCCTTAACGGGACAGATTTAAAAGCTGCATCTCAGATAATATCAAAATATCTGGACTGTAAAGTATCCATCACTGACTGCAGCGGAAATGCTTTAGATGATGCTCCTAGAGCCGCTGACATGACAAGTATCCCTCTTAAATCCAATGGACATCTTTACGGTCATATACATATTAATACAGTCACGACTCAGGAGCTTCTTGATCTTCTGTCACACACACTTTCTCCGCTTCTTTCCTTATGGTTCTACAGAGATGAAATCATCGAACGTACGCAAAGCATGGCAAAAGAGGATTTGATCTGGATGCTTGCCAATGGCAGTGATCCCGGTTCAGAGAAAGTAACCAGAACTGCAAAGCTTATGGGAATGAACTTAAATCGTACATACGCATGCATAGTAGGCAGAGTACACCTCGAAGACAATCCTTCCAATGACTGGCAAGAAAACTGGATGGATTCTAATATAAATACTGTCAGAAACACTTTTATAAAAACTGCAGCATCACTGGGAAAAGATGCTATGATGACTCACCACAACAACGCCATAATAACATACCTCGAGATCTCACCCGCTTCAGGCAAAACTCAGATTTCAAAATTTCTGGATATAGCGGAGGAACAGCTAAAGAAAACATCAAAAAAGCTTATTTTTTCATGGGGAATAAGTGAAATAAAAGAAGGCCCCACAGACTACAGAAATTACTATCTTCATGCAAAACTGGCTGAAGAATTATGTACAGCAAATTTCCGTTATAACAAACGATATTATTATGAGAATACTCTTATCTACAATATGATGTCTACACTTTCTTCCGATGAAAATTTCATGAAAATTACTTACGATATTCTTACTCCAATCCTTCAATATGACAAAACTAAACGCACCAAACTAATGGAGACTTTAAGAGTATATC
>NZ_JBKTXS010000053.1:0-7056 GCF_046951855.1 Lentihominibacter sp.
TTCCTATGATAGTAGCTATAAATAAAATAGATAAACCGGGAGCAAATCCTGACGTAGTTAAATCCGATCTGGCTAATAACGGTGTTCTTGTAGAAGACTGGGGAGGAGACGTAATAAGCGTGCCTGTATCGGCCAAGACAGGAGAAGGTATCGTAAATCTTCTTGAAATGATATTGCTGCAGTCAGAAGTTTTGGAACTTAAAGCTAACCCTAACAGACTGGCATTGGGAACTGTTTTGGAAGCACGTCTTGATAGGGCGAAAGGTCCCGTGGCAAGCCTTCTGGTACTCAATGGTACTCTGAAAGCCGGAATGAGTATTGTTGCCGGAACATGTTCGGGTAAGATCAGGCGTATGACAAATCATAAGGGTGAGACATTAAGACAGGCAGGACCGGCCACTGCAGTGGAAGTGCTGGGGCTTACAGAAGTACCTCATGCAGGAGATGTGTTCAATGCGGTTAAAGATGACAGACTGGCAAGGGAAATAGCTGAAAACAGACAGCTCAAGCTCAGAGAAGAGGTGCTCGCCAGAAATTCAAGTACTACATTGGAAGAATTGTTCAGCCAGATACAGGAAGGTGAAGTGAAAGAACTTAACCTTATTATAAAAGGAGACGTTCAGGGTTCTGTAGGAGCGATAGTGTCATCACTGGAAAAGCTCTCTAATGATAAAGTAAGAGTTAAGATTGTTCATACAGGCGTCGGTACTGTAAATGAATCAGATATAATGTTGGCAGGTACATCAGGATCTATCATAATAGGATTCAATGTGAGACCAAGTACAGCTGTGAGTGCCATCGCTGAACGTGAAGGAATACAGATAAGAACTTACCGAGTTATCTATGATATCATAGATGATGTAGAAAATGCCATGAAGGGTATGCTGGATCCTGAATTTAAGGAAGTGATTTTGGGAACAGTAGAGATAAGGGATACTTTCAAAGTTCCCGGCGTTGGTATTGTAGGGGGAGCTTATGTTACAGACGGAAAAGTTGTTCGTAATGAGCAGATACGTCTTGTAAGAGACGGCATAGTTATCCACGAGGGTAAGATTTCATCTTTAAAACGATTTAAGGATGATGCAAGAGAGGTGGCTCAAGGGTACGAATGCGGTATAGGTATAGAAAATTATAATGATATCAAGGAAGGCGACGTAATAGAGTGCTTCACTATGGAAGAAATCGAAAGAAAGTAGGAAATTGATATGGGAAAAGGACATAGACAGGGAAGGCTGGGCGAGGAAATAAAAAAGATCGTAAGCGGAATGCTTTTAAAAGATCTTAAAGATCCGCGTCTGTCGGCAATGATAAGTATAACCGCAGTAGAAGTGACAAGTGACGGCAGCTACGCTACTGTATATCTGTCTGTCCTGGGAACAGATCCAAGCACGGAAACAGCAGCAGAGCAGCAGAGCGAAATTATTGAGGCTTTTAATAATGCCAAAGGCTTCATAAGAAGAGAGATAGGTCATCAGGTAAAGCTGCGGCATGTGCCGGAACTTGTATTTAAAATAGACAGGTCCATGGAATACGGAAGACATATATCTAAGATAATAGATGATCTGGATATAGATCATAGCAGTGATGATGGAGAAGAATAATTATGATAAGCAATACTTCACTGAATGAGATGGGAGCTATTCTTAGGGAAGCAGAAACTATATTGATATTCCCTCATGTGAGTCCTGATGGAGATGCAATAGGGTCATGCGCGGCACTCTGCCGCGCCATGAGGTCTGAAGGGAAAACAGCATGGATACTTCTTGATGAACCGGTTCCTAAATATTTAAGTTTTATGGATACGGAGTTTTGTACACAAGATAGGGGCATAATACAGAATCCTGATATATGTATCTGTATAGATTGCAGTGAAGACAGCCGTTTTCGTGAGAGAGCAGATAAATTTAACGAAGGCAGACTTAAACTGTGCATAGATCACCATATAACTTCCGGAAGCTTTGGAGATTATTATTATATAGACGGAGATGAAGCGGCAACAGCTCAGATAATCTACAAACTTCTCACAGAGATGAATATTGTGATAGACAAACTTATAGCAGAATCTCTTTATATAGGGATAAGTACTGATACCGGTAGTTTTCAACACTCTAATACAACATCAGAAACGCACCTCATAGCGGCGAAGCTGTTTGAGAGAGGAATAGATCATGTAAAGATAATAGTAAATCTTTACAATAATATGAGCTACAAGAGGATAAAACTTGAAAGTGAAATATTGAGCAATATGCAGCTGGCTGCCGGAGGAAAGGTGTCTGTTTCCTATGTGACACAGGATATGCTTAATCGGTATGATGCTGTTTTAGAAGATTGCGAAGGAATTGTAGACACATTGAAAAATATTGAAGGAGTAGAATTTGCTGCTTTTCTTAAGGAGAAGAACGGATCAGTGAAGGTCAGTATGCGAGCAAAATCTTACGGTAATGTAGATAAGATTGCCGTTAAATTCGGAGGAGGGGGGCATATTAAAGCTGCCGGATGCACACTTGATATACCGATGGAGAAAGCAGTTGATCTGATAAAACAAGAGTTGAGTAATTATTGGGAGAATTAGATGAAAGATGGTATACTGATTTTAAATAAACCTCAAAACTGGACTTCGCACGATTGTGTTGCTGTATGTCGCAGAGTCACAGGTGTGAAAAAGGTTGGCCATGGGGGTACTCTTGATCCCATGGCAGAAGGACTTCTTCCTATTTTCATTGGCAAAGCGACCAAGATCATGGAATATCTTGATCTTGATTATAAAACATACAGATGTACAGCGAAATTAGGGATTGTGACTGATACTCAGGATATCTGGGGAGAAGTTATGGAGACAAGAAATACCGAAAATATAGAGATTTCGGACATACTTAAGAAAATAGAGCTGTTTCGGGGGCAGATAAGTCAGATACCTCCGAAATATTCTGCAGTAAGAGTTAACGGAAGAAGGCTTTATGAATATGCAAGGGATGGTCAGGATATAGAGGCAAAACCAAGGAATGTGCATATAAGTAAGCTGGATATTATAGATATAGATATTGACAAGAAAAATATAATGTTTGATGTGACATGCTCCAAAGGAACATACATAAGAAGTATATGCAGTGGTCTGGGAGAAGCCCTCGGCTGCGGAGGCGTTATGCAATCCCTGTACAGAACGTCAAGTGGTGTGTTTACATTGAAAGGAGCCACATCACCTGATGAACTTAAGGAGCTTGAGTGTTCTGATATAGAAAGTAGACTTCTGGAAATTGATTTTCCTCTTGTTCACTTAGGCAGAGCGGAAATGAGCCGGGATCGAGCAAGATATTTTTGCAGAGGAAACAGCATTAGATGGAAACAGGTAAAAGTGACTAAAGAACCGGAAAAGGACAATTACAAAAAGTATAACAGCAGAGGAAGAAGATACAGCAGCATATACCGTGTTTATGAAGCAGAAACAGGATGCTTTTTGGGGATAGGGTATTACAGTGAGAGAGAGAATGCTCTGAAAGCTGATAAGATATTTGCTGCGGTATGATTTGAGAGGCGATATTATATGAAAATTTTCAATTCACTGGAGGAAGTGAACGGTATACAACCTACCGTTGTAGCTTTAGGAAATTTTGATGGTGTTCATAAAGGACATCAGCAAATAATAGAGAGAACTGTCAGAAGCGCACAGGATATGGGGCTCAAAAGTGCTGTGTTTACATTTTCCAATCATACAAGAACATTACTTAAGAATTTGCCTGCGGTAAAGAATATACTGTATGCAGAGGAAAAAGCCAAAATAATCGAAACTATGGGTATAGATTACATGTTTAATATACCATTTACAAATGATATATTAACTATGTCTCCGGAAGACTTTATAAAAGATATACTTGTGGATAAATTTAAGATAAGAGAAGCTTACTGTGGCTTTAATTACAGTTTCGGATATAAAGCAAAGGGAACTCCCGAAGTGCTGATGCATGAAGGTCTGAAGCATGGTTTTGGCATCCACGTACAGGAACCGTATAAGATAGATAATATCATAGTAAGCAGTACGTATATAAGAAATTTGATAGCTGAAGGCGATATGGAAAGATGTATGAAATTCATGGGCAGAATGTATTCCATAGGAGGGGAAGTAGTTGTGGGAAATAAGCTTGGAAGGACGATAGGCTTTCCTACATCAAACATAATGATAGATGAAACTATGGCAACTCCACCTAATGGTGTGTATATAACATATTGCACATATAATGGTGTAAAATATCCCAGTGTTACAAATGTTGGCGTAAAACCTACAGTAGGAACATATAATAAAAATATTGAGACTCATATATTTAATTTTGACAGAGAGCTTTATGGTAAGCAAATACGTGTAGAATTTATAAAGCGTACAAGAGAAGAACGTAAATTTTCGGGTATTGAAGAGTTAAGCAAACAAATTGAAAGCGATTGTATTATGGCTAAAGCTTATCACCGTGAGAAAGGTTCTTTATAAGTTGCTGCAAAAAATACTGGAAATTTTAAAATAAAGTAATATAATATATTATGTAAGACGGGATGTGGCTCAGCTTGGTAGAGCGTTGCGTTCGGGACGCAAAGGCCGCAGGTTCGAATCCTGTCATCCCGACCAGTAAGGACGGCTGAATTTTATGATTCGGCCGTTCATTTATTATGTAAGATTTTCTTTTTTGAGGGGGGGGTAAAGATCATGATTAAAATAAGCGACAATAACGAATCTGCCTTTAATACTATAGGTATTTGTGCCACCAAACTACTGTAAAAAAAAGATAAGGCGTTATATTCTGAAAGAGAAATGTGAAGGAAATTATAATTTAAAGGAATGGTATTAAAGACTGCAGCAAATGTATGATCAATTAGTAGATTTGGCGAATAAAAATAAAATGTCAGAAAAATAATTTGAAGAAAAACAATGCGCTTAAGCTATCCAAATCTTAAGCGCATTTTTTTAAACAACACGTTTTAAGCTGCCCAGCTTTTCATAAACGGAAGTCTTGAAAGTATACGGTTCCACACAAGTGGTATTAGCAGCAGATGGATAGGAAGCATAACCACACATTTCAATATTCTTGTGGGAAGCAACGCTATAAATCCATCGCCCATGAGTATAGACAGCCATACTGTATCAAGCAACAGATTGAGACCTAAAATTATGATCAGGCTGGCAGGCAGTACAGTCTTCCATGTGATCTCTTTACCGTGAAGAAATAATCCGAAAATTAATCCGGTAATAAAAGCTGTCAGGGTGAAACCGGGGAAGTAAGCTCCTGTAGGGAAGATCATCATTCCCAGAAGGTCGCCTACGGCATATCCGACAGCAGTCCACAATGGTCCGAACATTATACCCATCATGGCAACCGGAAGGAATCCGAAGCCTATTCTCAATATGGGTGTATTGATTGAACAGAATCTTGTCAGTATTACTTCCAGCGCGATAAGAAAAGCCATGATCACAAGTCTCATAGTATTAGACTTATTTTCCATTAAAAAAACTCCTTTCCTCAATAGTCGTAGAATTAACTACACTAAAGAGTATAGAAGTTTTCACTAAATTCCTTGGTGTAGTAGCGGACGCGATATTGCACCGCAGCAAAGCTTTCGTTCATAAGCAACATCCCATCTTATGACACTTTACGCACAATACCTACTCTACGCAAAAAAAGTATAGCATATAACAGCATAATATACAATTAATTTTTAAAAGAGATTGCCCATATTAGGCATTTCGTTTTCATGCAGAAAATCGAAACGATATTGAAGAAATGCAGATTCGGCAGCAGCATTTCCCGCATCTTTAAGTTTTATATAATAGTATGCTTTAGAAACATAACTATCTACTTCGTTTACAGATTCGGTGTCTATAAAAAATGCAGAAAGCTTCTTATATCTGTCCCAATCCTTTGCAATAAAATCAAAACGTTTTTCAGCAGTTTCCCAGTCGTTAGATTCAATAGCAGGGAGAATTTCTTCACTGATGATTGATTTGTAATTATCGACAGTCTTCGCTGCGTATTTATCGTATATACCCCAGGGTATGATCAGTATAAGCATGCATATTATAGAAATAATAAGATCTCTCATATAATCACCTCCGAAGCTTTTTTCTGATTTTTCCCGGAAGTAAACACATGAAGCTTTGACTGACCATCACAAAATGCAAGAAAGACTTGGGTATAATCCGAAATTCCCAGTTTGATGAGCTCGTCTTTAAGTTGTTTGATACTCCAACCTGATTTTTCCACATTCTTACTGTAAATTATCCCGTCTGAAATAAAGACCACAGGCATTATCTGCTTTTTCTTTTCTATAGACATATCTTCAGGTGTTAAAGGTTGCTTATCACTCTTCGGTATTATAGAGAGATCTCCATTAGATTCCATTACAGCAAAATCCACATCTGATATAGAAGGCGAGCCGCCTATACGTAGCTGCTCCATAAGATCATTTATTGTAATCCTTAAGGCTTTCAGTTCTTTCCTGTTTATCTCTCCGTCTTCTATCAATACACTCGGTTTTCCGCTGAAAAAGTTTTTGAACTTCTCGCTTTTAAGAGAAAGAAAAGAAATAAGAACTTGCAGAAAGAGCAGTGTGAAGATGGCCGCCACACCTGTTATCATAGATACGTCCGGAGATTCTATCGGAATAGAAGCCAGTTCAGCTATCATAAATACAACTATGAGCTGAAAGGGAGACATCTTTGAAAGCTCAGCCTTTCCCATAATACGTATCACAAACAAAACTATCAAATATAATAGAACTGTTCTTATAAGAACTATAGTCAAAATATTCACCTCCTGATAAATATTAATTATTATTCGCAATTTAAATATTGTTATACTTATTAAAAAAGAAAATGTTACTTTAAAAAAGACTTTGAGGGACAAATTTAAATAAGAAATTGTCAATAGAAACAAGTGATTGCAAGGCTTTAAAAGAACCGTCGAAAAATGATGAAAAAAGTTGAATAAAATTGTTGACAAAACATTTAACATAAGATATACTAAACAAGCTGTCACGGCAGAGAGGAAAACAACGGAAAATAACGACGAAAAAAAG
>NZ_JBKTXS010000054.1:0-6654 GCF_046951855.1 Lentihominibacter sp.
TGGCTGTAAATTATAGTTAGCACTCATAAATAATGAGTGCTAACAAATGAACAAAAAGAGGGGAGCCTCTTTCAAAATTTTATTAAGATAAAAAAGTAAAGGAGATGGCACAATGAGTATTGGAATTAAACCTTTAGGTTCAAGAGTTGTTATCAAAAAAATCGAAGCAGAAGAAAAAACTGCCAGCGGTATTCTTCTGACAAGTTCTGCTAAAGAAAAGCCCCAGATGGCAGAAGTCGTTGCGGTAGGTCCCGGAACGGATGATGAAAAGATGGAGCTTAAAGTAGGAGACAAAGTAATCTTTTCACAGTATGCAGGAACAGATGTTAAGTATGGCGGTGAAGAGTTATCCATAATGAGTCAGAGAGATATTCTGGCTATCGTTGAATAATTAAGGAGGGATTTTTAATATGGCAAAGGAATTACATTACGGTGAAGATGCGAGAAGAAAACTTCAGTCAGGTGTAGATAAGCTGGCAGATACAGTCAAGATAACCCTTGGACCAAAGGGAAGAAACGTGTTGATCGATAAGAAATTCGGTTCACCTCTTATTACGAATGACGGTGTTACTATAGCAAGAGAGATCGAGCTGGAAGATGCAGTTGAGAATATGGGAGCACAGGTAGTCAAAGAAGTTGCATCCAAGACTAATGATGTTGCCGGTGACGGTACTACTACAGCAACTCTGCTTGCTCAGATCATTATTAAAGAAGGCTTTAAAAACGTTGCTGCAGGAGCTAACCCTATGGTACTGAAGAGAGGTATTCAGGGAGCTGTAGATGTGGCTGTAGATGAGATTAAGAGACTTGCGCAGATTGTAGATAATAAAGAAAGTATTGCTCAGGTAGCATCTGTGTCAGCAGCTGATGAAAACATCGGAGCGCTCATAGCAGAAGCTATGGAGAAGGTTGGCAAGGACGGGGTAATCACTGTCGAAGAATCAAAGACTATGGGAACAACCCTTGAGGTGGTTGAAGGTATGCAGTTTGACAGAGGGTATTTCTCCCCATATATGGTAACTGATACAGAAAAGATGGAAGCAGTTCTTGAGAATCCTTATATTCTGATAACAGATAAGAAGATAACTAATATTCAGGAAATCCTGCCTGTGTTGGAACAGGTGGTTCAGCAGGGAAGAAAACTTCTGATAATCTGCGACGATTTAGAAGGAGAAGCTCTTGCTACGATTATCGTCAATAAGCTGAAGGGTACATTTGACTGCGTAGCTGTAAAAGCTCCGGGATTCGGAGACAGAAGAAAAGCTATGCTGGATGACATCGCTATTCTGACAGGCGGTACGGTGATTTCTGAAGAACTCGGATATGAACTTAAAGAAGCGACAGTAGATATGTTGGGAAGTGCTGCAACTGTAAAAGTTGATAAAGAAAACACAGTTATCGTTGATGGTGCCGGAGATGCAGATGAGATACAGGCAAGAGTAGCTCAGATCAAAACTCAGATCGAAAATACTACTTCTGAGTTTGATAAGGAAAAGACTCAGGAGAGACTTGCTAAACTGGCTGGCGGTGTAGCTGTTATCAAAGTAGGTGCTGCTACAGAGACAGAGCTTAAGGAAAGAAAACTGAGAATAGAAGATGCTCTTAACTCAACTAAAGCGGCAGTGGAGGAAGGTATAGTGTCAGGCGGAGGTGTAGCTCTTGTAAATGCTATTCCTGCCGTGGCAAAATATGTTGAAAGCCTTGATGGCGATGCCAAGACAGGTGGAGCTATCATTGTAAGAGCTCTTGAAGAGCCTGTAAGACAGATTGCAGAAAATGCAGGATTTGAAGGCAGTGTTGTCGTAGCTCAGGTGAAAGAAAGCAAAGAAGGTGTTGGATTTAATGCTGCGACTGAAGAGTATATAGGGATGATAGATGCAGGTATTGTTGACCCTGCAAAGGTTACAAGATCAGCTTTACAGAATGCTGCATCAGCATCGGCAATGCTTCTTACCACAGAGGCCGGAATAACAGATATTCCTTCCGAAGAACCTGCAATGCCTATGGGAGGCGGAATGGGCGGCGGAATGCCGGGAATGATGTAGTTTCACATCAGTTTAATATAGATATAAAAAGAGGACTGTTTAAAACAGTCCTCTTTTTTGAAATTGCTTTTATTTAAAGAAAAAACATTTTCCGCATACATCAGGTGATGGTATGTGTTCATCTATAGTTTTACAGTGATCTTGACATTTTTGTCTGTCTATTCCGTTTTTTGAAATAGCTTTGCCCGGACATGAATTTATCATTTCGTCACTGCAGGAGATATTATCGGCTCCTTCATAACAACATTGTGTCATTATAGTACGAAATGCTTCTTTGAGCTGCTGGTCACTGAGGCTCATGGGAGTATCAGCGTATTTTCCGTCAGTTATCACAGTGCTTAAGCGGCCTCCGAATCCCGCTTTTGTACAGAATGATCCGGCAGGACCGAATTCTCCCATACCAGCGGCATAGGCAGCCATTTTATGAGACCAATTTTCATGATGAAGCTCTTCATTCCAGTCTATAGGGGTATTGGCACAGGATGAAAGTCTTCCCACCACATTCAGCGTTTCACGAATCACGCGGTTAAGCTTCATGGACAGCCACATGGATTCTGTAAAAGCCCTCGACCACTTAACGGAAGGTTCTGAATTGCCCATATTACTTTCTGTAATGTCATCAGCATAGGGAACGAAATGTACTATCAGAGTATTTCCCGGTCTATATATGTGTTTGGGATGATCGCTAAGCTGTCTTGTAAAAAACATATCAAAGAGAAGATGGGTAGCGTCTACGTAACCTATTATAGGATCGCCGAATTTAGTGACGATATCTTCCCTTTCCTCAAACTCTTTTATGGCTTGTATAACATTTTTCTCTATATTTTTCTTGACGTCAAATCCAACCATTTATATCACACCTTTCAAATTAAAGATATAACTTGTTTATAATATTGAAAATATTGTTTCACGACTCTATTATCCTATAATAACATATTTTTAATGATAAAACGTTGCATATGCAACGTTTTGTCATTTCGCGTCAACATCTTTTTGTGGGCGGAATGCGATAAACAGCAGTACACTTATCAGCATAAGTATAGGATAATAAAGATAAGGCATTATTGCTATAGGAGTAATTCCTACGAGAGCGGCTGCCGTAAGGAGTTGTGCGCCATAGGGTATGAGTCCTTGACCTACAGAAGCGAAAATATCGAGAATAGAAGCAACACGTTTTGGCTGAACTCCAAATTCATCTCCTATTTCTCTGGCTACCGGACCGGACATTACGATGGCTACTGTATTGTTGGCTGTACACATATCTACCAGAAATACCAGTATACCTATGCCGAGTTCTGCGCCTCTTTTTCCGTTAACTGATTTTTTGATTCCATCAATTATCAGGGAGATACCGCCGTTTTCTTTTATTAGAGACACTATACATGCGACTATTATGGAAATAATGGATATTTCAAACAGCCCTGTCATACCTTCACCTATAACACCAAATGATTCCATGAATGTAAATGATCCATTGAAGATACCTACTATCATTGAAAGGATAATACCTGAAAATAATACGGCAAACACATTGAAGCCTATAAGAGCTCCTATCAGGACTACAAGATATGGTATTATTTCGATGAAGTTGTAATCATACACGTTTGGCTCGTATGTCATGTGCATGGTTTGCAGATAAAATACTATTACTGTTATAAGTGCAGCAGGCAGAACTATAAGAAAATTCTGTTTGAATTTATCTTTCATTTCACATCCCTGTGTCCTTACTGCAGCGATAGTAGTGTCTGAAATCATGGAGAGGTTATCTCCAAACATAGCTCCGCATACAGTGGCGCCTATACATACAGCAATAGGGAAACCTGTCTGTTCAGCTACACCCAGAGCTATGGGGGCAAGAGCAGTGATGGTTCCCATAGAAGTTCCCATAGATAATGATATGAAACATCCGATAACGAATATGCCTACTACCATAAACTGAGGAGGAATTATTGAAAGTCCGAAATTGACGGTACTTTCTACACCTCCGGCTGCAGTTACTATACCTGAAAAGGCTCCGGCCACAAGGAATATCAGAACCATGGTTATGATATTGACATCTCCGGCTCCTTTGGCGATTATTTTAAGCTTTTCGTCAAATGGTACTTTGCGGTTTTGAAGGAGCGCTACGAACAGTGCAATGATAAAGGCCACGTAAGCAGGCATACTGTAGAAGTCTTTACTGATAATGCCTGCTCCTGCAAAGATTATTACGAATATGAAGAATGGGAGCAGTGCGAGAATTCTGTGTTTCATTGGGGATTTCCTCCTAAATCGGTGAAAAGTGATAAGTATTATTCGACTCTGTTGAGTCGTCCTCCTTGCAGCCAGCTTTTAAGATTGTCTGCAAGAATATCTATTACAGCCTGACGCATCTCTATAGGCGACCAAGCCATGTGAGGTGTTATTATACAGTTTTCCAGTCCGATGAGAGGACAGTTTTCGGAAGGTGGTTCTGTTTCCAAAACATCTACTGCGGCTGCACTTAAAAATCCGGATTTAAGTGCATCTGCCAGCGCTCGTTCATCTACAAGGCCTCCCCGGGCTGTATTAATGAGAACAGAACCGGGTTTCATGTTGACAATGAAATCCGTGCTTACCATTCTTTTGTTTTCTTCAGTAAGAGGGCAGTGAAGAGAGACGAAATCTGATTTCATAGCTCCTTCAGGATCTTCTCTGTATATATTTATTTTCATCCCAAGAGCTTTTGCTATTTCTGCTACTCTTTTTCCTATAGCGCCGTAACCTATTATTCCCAGTGACTTCCCGGTAAGAAGATTTACAGGCTTTTTCCAGTAACAGAAATATTTGCAGTCTGTCCACTGTCCCTGCTGGACTGACTGATTGTGCAAGCCTACGTTGTTTGCCAGCTCCATTATAAGAGCAATGGTATGCTGAGCTACAGCGTCAGTAGAGTAGGATGGTATATTGGTTACCGCTATACCCATATCGGCAGCGGCGGCTATGTCGATATTATTGTATCCTGTAGCAGTAGAACCTATATACTTAAGATTAGGGCATTTTTCCATGAATTCTCTTGTGATAGGGCATTTGCTTGTCATGAGTATTTCGCTGTTTCCTATGCGTGACAATGCTTTATCCATGGGTGTGGCATCAAATACGGTAAGCCTGTCACATAAATTTTCCAGCTTATCCCAGCTTAAATCTCCCGGATTAATGGTATAACCGTCAAAAATTACAATATCCATATATTGACCTCCCAATTTGCCAATGATTTATTTTAGTGTGTTTTAAACTTAGGCTATAAGAGCCATTTTACACTATAAAAGTTGGAAAGTCTAGGTCATGTATGGTATAATCGTGTGTATATGTTTTGTTAAGAGAAAGGGGATCTTATATGGGTCTGACAGATATTCTCCTGATCGGTGCGGGGCTTGCCATGGATGCTGCAGCAGTTTCTATGACTAATGGAATGGTTTATAAGAATCTGAATAAGCTTACTTACATATCTATGCCGGTTTTTTTCGGGGTATTTCAGATGCTGATGCCGGTAATGGGATATTATGCAGGAGGACTGTTTGCCGAAATAATGACTAGATATTCGGGAATAGTAATATTTGTGATATTGGGAATTATAGGCGCAAAGATGATAAAAGAAGGAGTAGAGGATCTGAGAAAACATGAAGTCTGTCCGGCGAAAATAATGACATTAAAAATCCTTTTTTTTCAGGCTATAGCCACAAGTATAGATGCTTTTGCTGTGGGAATAGGGTTTAGCGCAGTAGGTATTGGTATTTTCAGGCCGTCGGCAATAATAGGTGCTGTGACTGTATTTATAGTGGTGGCGGCTATTTTTATAGGTCGCAGATTTGGGAATATGCTTGGCTGCCGGGCCGAGATTTTGGGCGGAATGATATTGGCTGTTATAGGGATAAAAGCATTATTTTAGTATATGTAAGTAAGGTGGATGGATTATGGAAAAGATAATAGTTGCAGCAACTCAGAACAATCATAAGATAAGAGAGATAGAAGCAATAACGAAAAAATTCGGAATGACTATAATATCAAGAAATGAGGCCGGCATTCCGGATATAGAGATAGTGGAAGATGGAGAGACTTTTGAGGAAAATTCATATAAAAAAGCTTATGAGATAATGAAATTATGCGGAAAAATCACCATAGCGGATGATTCGGGGCTTGAGGTGGATTGTCTGGGTGGCGCTCCCGGAGTTTATTCCTCAAGATTTTCAGGTTCTGACGGAGATGATGAAGCCAATAACAGAAAACTTATAAGTCTTATAAAAGACGTTCCTTATGAAGAACGGACAGGAAGGTTTGTTTCTGTTATAACTATGGTATTCCCTGATGGAGATAAGATAGTGGCTAGAGGTGAAGTAGATGGACATTTGCTGCTGGAACCGGAAGGATCAAACGGATTCGGATATGATCCTTTGTTCGTCCCTGCCGGGTATAATGAGTCATTTGGCCGGATAGATCCGGAAATAAAGAACAGAATAAGTCACAGAGCCAATGCTTTGACTGAGCTTGGCAAAAAACTTCGTGATAAAGAGGTGAGCCTGTAAATGGCAAAATTTAGAACAAGATTGCTTAAAATGCTTATATTGGGATTTAA
The DNA here is from genome assembly GCF_046951855.1 of Lentihominibacter sp. NCBI lineage: Bacteria > Bacillati > Bacillota > Clostridia > Peptostreptococcales > Anaerovoracaceae > Lentihominibacter > Lentihominibacter sp. The sequence continues at coordinate 6,637 of NZ_JBKTXS010000054.1, forward strand.
ACAGCTTCAGGATCCATA
>NZ_JBKTXS010000055.1:0-6503 GCF_046951855.1 Lentihominibacter sp.
GAAAACAGGAGATAGAAGGCTTGCTTCCCATAAAGCGTCAAACAATGAAGTCTCTTGAAGAAGAGGTAAGGCAGACAGAGGCGGCATCAGTAAAGCATAAGGCTGAAGCAGAAGCGCTGAAAAAGTATGTTGAGGATTTGCGAAACAATTTGCAGTATGAAAGCAGAGCCGAGGCAGAAAAGGCAGCATCAGAATTTGAAGCAGAGAAGAAAAATATAGAAGATCGTGAAAAACAGGCAAGAAAAAGTTATGCTGAGTGCGATAAAAATATTGCCGCTCTAAAGGCTAAAATAGAAGAAAGCTGTAAGTTTTTAGAAAATAAAGAAATACTGGATGTTGATAGGGAAAAGAAGAAAAAGCAGCAGCTTTACGATTTGCGTGAGTCACTTGAACCCAAAGTCACGGCAGTGAATATAAGGCTTGATAATAACAGAAGGGCTCTTGAAAACATATCGGAAAAAGCAGCTGAGCTAACAGATATCGATAAGAGATGGGGCTGGATCAAAGCTCTTTCAGATACGGCAAACGGTAATATTACAGGCAAAGAAAAAATAATGCTGGAAACGTATGTGCAGATGGCATACTTTGATCGCATCATTGCCCGGGCAAATATCCGCTTCATGGTAATGTCAGGCGGACAGTATGAGCTGAAGCGCAGTCGTTTGGCAGGCAATAACAGAAGCCAGAGCGGACTTGATTTAGATGTTGTGGACCACTATAACGGAACCGAGCGAAGCGTACGAACACTTTCAGGCGGAGAATCCTTTAAGGCGTCACTTTCTCTGGCGCTGGGACTTTCCGATGAAATACAGGCATCAGCCGGAGGAATACGACTTGATACCATGTTTATAGATGAAGGTTTTGGATCACTCGATGAAGAATCACTGCAGCAAGCTATAAGATCACTTTCTGATCTTGCCAACGGCAATAGGCTTGTAGGAATAATCTCCCATGTACCTGAACTGAAAGAAAAAATAGATAAACAAATAATCATAAGAAAGAGCAAGAGCGGAGGAAGCAGCGCAGAAGTTTCGGTATGAAACACGGATGTATGGTATAATAAAAATAATAGAGATATATTGAACATGGTTTCTCCTCAGGCTGATGCAGTTTTGGATCCAGAAAAATAATTTCAATAAATAAAAAACTCAGCTTTTCCGATGTTTGCATCGATTGTACAGCTGAGTTTTTAATGGTTTAATTATTTGGAGGGGTAAATCCCGGCGGATTTGCCTGAGTATCTCCAAAGGCGCCGGCAGGCGACGGTGTGGAAAGGTCAAAATACATTCTTGAATCTTCTGTCACACCAAAATCATGGTTTGATCCTGTGTCCTGAACTTTATTAAAAGCTTCTCTGAACAGAGCGTTATGAGCTTCTTCTCTGTTAAGGAGAAAGTCGATAGTCTCTTTTACCTTTTTATCATCTATCTGGCGGTATAGATATTCATATACGACTTTAGCTCTTTGTTCGGAAGCTATATTGGAGAGAAGATCAGCGCACAGATCTCCTGTTACTGTTACGTAATCACTTGTCCATGAGTAACCTGAAGCGTTGATAAGACCGGGATTTAACCCCAGGATCACATGACTTTGTATCTCTCCAGAACCAACTGCTGCTGCATCTACATCATGACCGTTGAGCAGGTTTATGGTTTCTGCCACCATTTCCATATGACCCAGCTCTTCTGCAGCAATATCAAGGAAAAGATCTTTTATTTCCTGATCTTTGATACGGAAGCTCTGTGACATGTACTGCATGGCTGCTTTGAGTTCTCCGTTGCCACCTCCCAGCTGTTCCTGAAGCAGAGCAGCGTAGTGAGGGTTAGGACCTTCTACGGCAACAGGGTGAAATAATTGTTTTTCATGTTTAAACATAATATAACATCCTTTCGTATTAATACACACTTTATGAGAATAGTATTTGTTCGCTGAAGGATAATATTCATTAAAGAAAAATATGCCCAGATTATTCTTGACATATCTTCATTACAGGTGTAAGATAACAGTGTTATATAACACTGTTATCTTGATTTAAGAAATTATGATGTTTTATAAAGTCTGGTGATGTTTTGAATAATACTAAAAGTTTAATAGAGCAGGCTGCTATAAAAGAGTTTATGGATAAAGGTTTTAACTGTGCGTCTCTCAGGAAAATTGTAAGAAACGCCGGCCTTACCACAGGAGCTTTTTATAAGTATTATCCTAATAAAGAGGCGTTGTTTGCTGATCTGGTAGAGGAACATGCGGATTATATTTACAGTATTTATGATAACGTGCTGAAAAATTTTGAAGCATTGCCTGCATCAGAGCAGCCTGAGAATATGAAAGATACTTCTCAGGGAGCGATAAGTGAAATGCTGGCATATATATATGCACACTATGATAATTTTAAACTGCTAATATGCAAGTCTGAGGGAACTCCTTTTGCGTGTTTTATTCATAACCTTGTGGAAAAAGAGGTGGCGGCTACAGATCGCTTTATAGTTCTGATGAAGGAAAATGGAATAGATGTGCCTGATATAGATCCTGAGCTTAATCATATGCTCGCAAGCGGTATGTTTTCAGGAATATTTGAAATAGTAGTTCACGATATGGAAGAGACCGAGGCTATAAAAAAGGTTAAGAAACTTAAAGATTTTTATACAGCAGGCTGGGAGAATCTTATGGGAATAAAGTTTTAAAATATCCGCGTTTGTCAGAGCAGACGCGGTAAAATAATAACGGTTGGTTAGAAAAAGCTAACTAAATATAAAGGAGGTTTGAAAAAATGCAGAAGCAAAAAGAAAAATCTGCTGTACAGTGGATATTGGAATGGGCCGGAAGGCGTAAAAGTTTTTACATAATAAGTGTGGCGTTGGCTGTTTTAAACGTGGCTTTTAAGATATTTCCGTATTTTATTATAGGAAATGTCATAGCAAAATTATTGTTAGGAGAAAGAGATATAGAATTTTATATCATACAGGTAGTATTTATAGCTGTTTCTTTTGTATTATCTGAAATTTTTCGCAGTATTTCAACTAGCTGTTCACATAAGGCAACGTTTGCTGTTCTTGCAGAAATACGCAAGCAATGCCTTGATAAACTTGCAAGAGTTCCGCTTGGATATGTTAAAGACACATCGTCAGGGACCTTTAAAAATATAATTGTGGAACGTGTGGACAGTATGGAAACGACATTGGCACATATTATTCCTGAATTTACCAGTAATATGCTCGTTCCTATAGCTGTTATAATTTATCTGTTTGCCATTGATTGGAGAATAGCTCTCTTTTCATTTATACCTATTATACTTGGTCTTGCTGCTACAGGAGGAATGTTTATAGGATATGAGGAGAATTTTAGTAATGCTGTAGCAAGGACAAGAGAGCTGAATGCTGCCGCTGTGGAATATATCAATGGAATTGAAGTTATAAAAGCTTTCGGTAAAGTTGATGGTTCTTACGAAAAGTTTATGGTGGCGGCAAGGCGAGGTGCCGATGCTTTCATATTCTGGATGAAAAAGTGCAATGTATATCACAGTCTGGCTTTTATTTTAGCTCCATATACGCTGCTGACAGTTCTGCCTTTTGGAGCTGTATTTGTCAGCAGTGGCTCTCTTGCTGTATCGGATTTTGTGATGTGTATCATTTTATCTTTAGGAATCGTGGGTCCTATATTGAATATGATGGGATTTACTGATGATTTGGGGACTATAAGTACTATTTTAGGAGAGGTCACTGGTATTTTGACACATGAAGAACTTGATCGACCGGAAATATCTGAATCAAAGCCTGCAAATGCTTCTGTTTCGTTAAAAAATGTGACATTTGCTTACCATGATACGGAGGTTCTCCATGGAATCAATATGGAAATGAAGCAAGGAAGTGTTAATGCTTTGGTAGGACCATCAGGAAGCGGTAAATCTACTATAGCCAAACTTATTGCATCTTTATGGGATGTTACAGGAGGAAGTATACAGATAGGTGGAGTGGATATAAGAAGGATGGCACTGTCTCAGTATAATCAGATGATCGCTTATGTATCTCAGGATAATTATCTTTTTAATGAAACCGTGAGGGAGAATATCAGGCAGGGGAGAGCAGATGCTACTGACCGTGAGGTGGAAGATGTCGCAAAAAAAAGCGGATGTTATGATTTCATAATGAAATTGGAAAATGGTTTCGATACAGTTGTAGGAGGAGCAGGAGGGCACTTGTCGGGAGGTGAACGGCAGAGAATCTCTATAGCAAGAGCTATGCTTAAGGATGCACCTATAGTTATCCTTGACGAGGCTACAGCTTATACTGATCCTGAGAACGAGTCGGTGATCCAGACTTCTGTGGCAAAGCTGGTTTCGGGAAAGACTCTGATAGTCATCGCTCATAGATTGTCTACCATATCTGATGCAGATCATATATTCGTTATTTCTGAAGGGAGAGTTGCTGAAGAAGGTGACCATAAGAGTTTGCTTTCAATGGGCGGTATATATAAACATATGTGGGAGGCTCACATATCTGCTAAAGATACAGTGAAGGAGGAAAGGGAAAATGTTTAAGATACTTAAAAAATTCTTTGATTTCTGCGGGAAGATTAATAAAAGAAAATTCAGGATTTCCATTGCTTTGGGGGCGGTACAGGCTATAGGCGAGGCTATGAAAATCCCCGCTATAATGATTGTTCTCGGTTTCATCACTTCAGGAGGAGCAGATCCTGTAATTTTGTGGGGAGCCGTAGGGGTAATGGCAGTATCTTTTGCAGTTTCTTTTATAAGCAAAATGAAATCCACTATGCTGCAGACAGAAGGAGGTTATGATACAGCAGCTTTTAAACGTATAGAAATAGCCAGACATTTACGTTATCTTCCTATGGGATATTTTAATAAAAACAGTCTGGGAGAAATAACATCGGTGACTACCAACACTATGGAAACATTGGGAAATGTAGCTACAAGAGTAGTTATGCTTACAACGCAGGGCCTTTTGAATACAGCAATAATCCTGCTGATGCTCTTGCTCTTCGATTACAGGATAGGTCTTATCGGCATCATAGGAACAGCGTTGTTTTTATTGATGAACAATCGTATGCAGAACGCAGGAAAGACCCTTTCCAGACAGAAAGTTGAATCAGATACCCAAGTGGTGAGTCAGACTATGGAGTATCTGCAAGGTATTTCTGAAGTTAAATCTTATAATATGACAGGTGAAAGGACAAGGAAGCTGAATAGGATTATAGAGGATAATGCAGATATCAATACAAAGATGGAATTTACATTTATACCGTATATGACTCTTCAGAACAGTATTACTAAGGTTACGGGAGCGGTGATGACTTTATGTTCACTGGTGTTTTATCTCCATGGCACTATGGAACTCATGGTCTGCATAGGAATGATCATTTGCTCCTTTATTTTGTATACCAGTCTTGAACAGGCGGGCAGTTATAATGCTCTTCTCCATACTGTAAGTGTGTCTGTCGATAAAGCTCAGGATATTCTTAATCTTGATACTATGGATATAGATGGGAGAAAAATAACGCCGGAAAATCACAATATAGATGTGGAGAATATTTCATTTTCGTATGGTACAAAGAAAATAATAGATAATGTGAGTGTACATATACCTGAAAATACTACAACAGCTATAGTAGGTCCTTCAGGTGGAGGCAAGACTACATTATGCAATCTTATTTCAAGATTTTGGGACGTGGATCAGGGTTCTGTAAAGCTGGGAGGCGTAGATGTCAGAGAATATAGTATGGATAGTCTGATGGAAAATTTCAGCTTTGTATTTCAGAATGTGTATCTTTTCGCTGATACTATAGCCAATAACATAAGATTCGGAAGAGAAAGCGCTTCAATAGATGAAGTAATGGACGCTGCTAAAAAAGCTTGTTGTCATGATTTTATAAGCAGATTACCTGATGGATATGATACTGTGATAGGAGAGGGAGGCGAGTCTCTTTCCGGCGGGGAAAAGCAGAGAATCTCCATTGCAAGAGCTATCATGAAGGATTCACCTGTAATAATCTTAGATGAGGCTACAGCTAATGTGGACCCCGAAAATGAAAAAGAGCTTACAGAGGCTATTAAAGCTCTTATGGAAAACAAGACCATAATAATGATTGCTCACCGTCTTAAAACAGTACGGCACGCAGACCAGATACTGGTAGTGGATAGCGGGAAGATAGTCCAGAAAGGGAGACATGAAGAACTTATGAAACAGGATGGAATTTATAAGAGATTTGTCAATGCCAGAGAAATGGCTGTAGGCTGGAAACTGTGATCTGCAGTTTTATTTACCGTCCCCGGAAGATAATTCAGATCTTTTCCGGGGACATATCATTTTTTTCAAGGTATCTTATTCTTCTGTATTCAAGCGGAGAGAAACCGAATTGCTTTTTAAAAACAGAAGCAAACTTTCCCTGATTGGAGTATCCGACTTGTATGGATATTTCGGAGATAGGTCGTCTGGTTTCTGACAGCATCTCTGCTGCTGTATCCATCCGCTTTTTTCGCATATAGGAAG
>NZ_JBKTXS010000056.1:0-5840 GCF_046951855.1 Lentihominibacter sp.
CCTGTATCCATGTCAGCCCTTGCATAAGATCCAGCATACTGAGATTTTTACTGTCAGGGAAATCTTCACCGCCTTGCACTTTGCTGAAATCGATTTCTCCGAACATGCCGAGTCTATAATTCATACTTACAACTATCACATCTTCATGCTGCTCAACAATGGTAGATCCATTGTAGAGAGGATCTGCCGTCCCTCCCCATGCGAATCCTCCGCCATGTATATAAACCATAACAGGTTTATTTTCGGCGTCCATATCTTTTGTCCATACATTGAGAGTCAGGCAGTCTTCCCCAACACCGGCTTCGTTTTCTCCTGCCGGTTCCGAATGCCACGAATACTGAGTAGCTGTCTTCCCAAACTCCTTTGCCTCAAAAGTTTCATCACTGTCCTCAGGTGCCTGAGGCGCTTTCCATCTCAAATCTCCCGTAGGTGATTTAGCATATGGAATTCCTTTAAAGGCAATGACATCTGTCTCCTTATCAACTTCTCCCACAAAATTCCCGTTTTGACAATCGGCTGTAAGCTTTGCTTCGTCTGTCCCGGCTCCTCCGCATCCGCATAATCCCAGAGCGAAACACGCCGAAAGTAAGATAAACAATAATTTCTTCTTCATGATCTCCTCCTTTTATATCAGGGGTTTTGATTTTCTCGTATCTTACTTTAAAATTCTCAAAAAAAACAGTACCCGAATGGGTACTATTTGATTATATCCTGTTTTTTTCGTCGTTTTTTATGTTCCTGGCGTTTATCAAATGTATCACTTCCGACCTGCTTTTTACATCCAACTTTTCGTAAATATTCCGAATATGTTTTTTTACAGTGTTCACAGATATGAAAAGAGCTTCGGCAATGTCAGGATTAGTATTTCCCATATACACCAGTCCCAGCACTTCGCGTTCTCTGACAGTAAGTTTATGAGCTGCCGCTATAAAATCCAGTTTTTCATCTATATCAGCACTTTCTGCCACATACACATCTTCCCCGAAAAATAACGGGCTGAAATCCTCACGAAAAACGAACACACATGTAGCCAGATTAACAAGAAATAATACAGCTCCGGTGAAATCCGGAGTCTCCACTTCCCACGCTGATACACCATATTTACCAGCAAACAGTCCCATATCTATGATTCCCTGAAGCACACTCCAAAACAGCAGCAAAACAGAACAAACTATAATATAGTTTCTCCTCAGACGGCTGACACTTTCAATGATCCCATATATACTGCAATATATTATTATTAATGCTGTTATTAATATGAAACATGCTTCCGAAACCATCCATATCAGACGTACTTCAGGATTGTCAATATTGTAATACTGCCCCATGAATACAATTGTTATGATAAGTGAAAAGATAATCCTGACCGCCGTTACAGCTGCGCCTGCCTGCACAACACGTTTATGCTTATCTCTGTTTATAATATTTGCCAGAACAAGTATCCAGCAAAAGAACAAAAAATCACACAATAAATAATCCACTATACGAAATGGAGTCGCAAGTTCATAATCCCGAGAAACAACTTCACGGTAATAAAATATAAAATAAAGTAAATCAGTTAGCAACACAACAGAAGCAAATCTTCTGACTGATATATATATCTTATTTTCCCTGTCATTTTTACGTACAAGTATCAGACCGATAAACACCAAGCACACCAATGATATAAGCATTGCTATAATATACAATGCAAAAATAATATTTATATACATCTCACAGCTCCCTACATCTGCATAAAAATCCTATAATAATTATAATGCAAATCGGAAGAATTGTCATTTTTAAAAATCTCTTCTCAACTGCTGCTGCATGTTCACCTGCATCTGATAAATTCTGAAAAGGCTTCCTTCATACTGCATTTAAGAGTAACTCCCAGTTCTGTCAATGACTTGTCCATAGCATCCAGCGTCATCTCCATATCTCTTACATTGGCGTTCTCCCCCATATGTCCTATACGCAGAACTTTACCTGCAAGAATGTCAAAACTTCCCGAAATCATTACATTATATTTATTCTTCATCAGGGATAATATCTGTACATCAGTCAACCCGTCAGGCACACGGATCACTGTAACAGTATTTGAAAATCCATAGTCCAGATAAAGCTCCAAACCTGCCTTTGTGACAGCTTCTCTGGTTGCTGCAGCTATACCGGCATGCCTCTGCACGATATCAGGCTCTGCTGTAATATTATCTATAGCTGCTCTGAATCCGTTGATATCACTGGCAGGCATAGTATAAGGAAACCATTTATCCTGATAATATGTTTTGAATGTCAGTATATTGGCATAAAATGAGGCTATAGGAACATGTCTTTCTTCCATAGCTTTTTCGGCTTTTTGACTCACCCATACCATAGCCAGTCCAGGAGGAGCTGACAATACCTTTTGAGATCCCCCGCAGAGTATGTCTATACAGCTCTCATCTACATTGACATATTCCCCGAACATCCCCGCAACAGAATCCACTACTGACAGTATCCCATACTCATCAAGAAGAGGACATATTCTTGAAATATCATTTATTACCCCGCTGGGAGTATCACAGTGCACTACTGTAGCATATTTAAAATCATTATCCTTTTCAAGAAAACTCTTCAGCTCATCTATATTTACCGGTCTGTGATAATCAGACGAAAACAAGACAGGTTGTCCACCATATATTTTTACAAAATCTGCAAACCCCTTTCCAAAAATACCATTGTCTATTACAAGTACGCGGTCTTTCGGTTCCGTAAGAGAAGCGCAGGCAGCCTCAAGGGCTAATATTCCTTCTCCACCCAATATATAAGCCGTACCTGAAGAATGAACCAAATCCCGGAGCAAATCACAAGTTTCCTTATAAAACTCACAAAACTCCGTATCAACATCGGGATTGGTAGTCTCCAAACTTCTGGCCATGCGAACATTCTCACGGACCTGAGTAGGACCTGCCGTCATTATCTTATACATGCTTGCCTCCTTTAGTATTTCATAGCTATTTTTTTCAGTTTACCTGCAAAAGGTATAACGATTGCTCCTGCCACAGCTACCTGTACGATATTTCCCGGTATAGATCCGAGAGGAGTTATCCAATTTCCGAAAAGAATCACTTCCGCAAAGTAATATCCAATAATTTTTATTGCAAGAGCTGCCGCAACAGCTATAGTATTAGCCACGACGGGACGGATCTTCAGCTTTTCCGAAATAGTTCCCGACACATAGCCCATAAGCCCTGCTATCACAAGAGTAAAAGGCGCCCACGCTGTCCAGCCGGAAATAAGATCAAACAGACCCATTCCTATTCCTCCGGCAATAGCTCCGGTTTTTTTCCCAAACACGAACGCACCAAAAAAAAGCGGTACATTTCCCAAATGTATCAGACCTCCATTGCCTATCATGGGCAGCCTGATATTGATGAACATCGTTGCCACAAGTGTAAGCGCGATAAACAGGCCGTTTATCACCAACATTTTCGTTTTGCTCCGGGCCGAAACAGTATTCACATTAGTATTCATTATTTCCTCTTTTCTGTTATCTGCATACATATTATTTTTTCATCATTTATGATACACGAATACTGATATGTTCAAAATATACAAAATTAATTATTTTTATATATACAATTTTCATTTTATTCCCAAAATAAGATACAAAAATATATCAAAAGGTACATTTTTAAAAACAATCAAAATACAGTTTGATTGTTTTTAAAAACTTATGATATAATTCAAATGTTGTGTAGCAAAAGCGTAAGTCCAAACAAATGGATTTACGCTTTTCTTGTTTTAATTAATATATTGTTTTGTAATATTGGCGTATCAAAAGAGAAAATATACGGCAGAAAAGCGAAAACTTTGATTCCGCCATTTATCATTTCAAGAAAGCGAGGTTTAATTTGATTACAAAAAAAAGCAGCCAAAAAAATCTTACAATTACAATTCTTTCACTATCACTTCTTACTGTCATGGCTGGGGCTGCCGTGGCTCCTGCTCTTGATACTATCAGGATATATTTCAGTGATGCAAATCAGACGCTTACTCAGATGATAATAAGCATTCCGGCCCTTTTCATAGTTATAATGAGTTTCATTTTCCCCAAACTATGCCTTCATTTCAGATCTAAAGGACTGCTTATAACGGGACTGATACTTTATGTTGCCGGCGGCAGTATAGCGGGTATCTTCAGCAATATTTACATTGTACTCTTTTTTCGTTCTCTTGTAGGTATCGGTGTCGGTATCATCATGCCTTTATCCACAGGGTTACTTTCTTTTTATTACACAAAAGACAAACAAGACAAGCTTATGGGATACTCTTCTGCTATGAACCAGTTGGGAGGTGTCATATCTACATTAATCGCAGGCCTTCTGGCGTCAGTAAGCTGGAGACTGAGCTTTCTGGTTTACCTTATAGGACTTATCAGTATCGTTTTCTGTGTATTATTTCTTCCAAATGAACGCATAAGTGAAGACTCAGAAAAAAGAGAATCAGGTATATTCGTCAAATACTACCGATTCATTATAGCAATGTTTCTTCTCATGTTCACATTCTTCATATACCCTACAGAATTCGCAATAGAAACATCTAAAGAAGGGATTATCCCACAGCATTTTATCGCTGCGATCATGGCTGGCATGGATTTTATTGCTTTCTTGGGAGGTCTGTCATTCATACATATAAAAAAATGCGCAGGCCATACCACCAGAATCATCGCCCCTATCCTCTTTATATTGGGATATACCGCACTCTGGACAATAGGAGAATGGACAGGAGCCATTTTAGGATCGTTTTTTATAGGTTTCGCCAATGGACTGGGAATACCTTATATCATTTCAACAGCATCTGTGCAGGCAGGAAAATCAGCAGCAGTAACAGTAATGCCTCTGCTTTCCATGTCTTTATACTTAGCGCAGTTTACAACACCGCTTATAATCTCTCTGATTGCCAGCCTTCTGGGACAGGTGGCCGCAGATCATCTTCCGTATTTCATCGCAATAATATCAGCTATTCTTTTTACCGCATGGTCTTTTGCAATAAAATGTGACAAAAATTAAATTAATGACACAAAATACCTGTGAAACTGAAACATCAGATTCCACAGGCATTTTTCATAACTTTATCCGCCAATAGTAAAATTATCTATAAGCCTTGTTTTTCCTATATACACAGCCATTGCAACAAGATCTCCTTTTTCAAGGGATTCTTTGGGAAGCAGCGTCATTCCATCTACCGCTTGAATATAATCCACTCTTGCCGCAGGTTCGGATGAAATTATATCAGTCATCAGCGCCACCACCTTCGACGAGAGCATACAGCTCCCATCACGAATCAATGCCTTTGCTGCTTCTATAGATCTATACAGTACTGTAGCAGCCTCTCTTTCCTCATAATTCAAATACATGTTTCTGCTGGATTTGGCAAGACCGTCTGACTCTCTTACGGTAGGACATCCTACTATCTGTATATTAAAATTCATATCCTTTACCATCCGGCGTATCACAGCCAGCTGCTGTGCATCCTTTTCACCAAAATAAGCTCTATCAGGACCTACTATATTGAACAGTTTACTTACGACCGTACAAACTCCTCTAAAATGACCCGGTCTGCTTTTTCCGCAAAGCTGCTTTGTCATCTCCGTTTCAAGATTAATATAAGTGCCGAATCCTTCGGGATACATTTCTTCTACAGACGGATGAAACACCATATCACAGCCTTTTTTCTCAAGGATCCTGCAGTCTCTTTCAAAATCTCTTGGATAACTGTCAAGATCTTCTCCCGCTGAGAACTGTGTCGGATTGACAAACACTGAGGCCACCACCCTGTCACAGCCTCCCACAGCCGCACTTATGAGAGATGCATGG
>NZ_JBKTXS010000057.1:0-5732 GCF_046951855.1 Lentihominibacter sp.
TTCCCTTGCTTTGCATTCATCTTCACCTTTTTCCATAAGTTCAGAAACTATCTTCTCAGCAGTTTCATAAAACACATCATATCTGGCTATCCTTCCCGCTTCTTCTCCTGTAACAGAAAGCTCCTCAGCCATTTTTGCACAATCTACTGTAAAAGTTCTGCATTGCGCGCCCATCTGCCGGCACAAATTTTCTGTATATCGCTGATCTCTTTCTGCCTCTCCCGGTCTGAATTTATGATTCAAATGTACGGGATATACCGTTATACCCATCTGTTCTTTCAGTAACATCAGCACATGAAAAAGGCATACCGAATCAGGGCCTCCTGACAACCCTAATACGATATGCTGTTCTTTTTCTATTAAATGGTGTTCTTTTATGGTTTTTCTGACTTGCTGGATCAACATTCTATCGTTTTTACTATTGCAAAACTCCGTTTCTGATATTTATATCTATTGTACCATGAAATTCCCCTGTAAGCCACAATGAAACGTCAAATAATTCTTGCTGTCAGCACAGTCAAATCATCACGTTCTTTTCCTATATAACTGTCTGCTGCCTGATTCAATATAAGGTCGCTCATAGTTGCCGGATCTGCGGATCTTACTTTAGCAGCAGTCTCTTTAAGCACGCTCAGAAACACATCATTTCTTCCATTTCCGCCGACTCCCCCATCACTCACTCCGTCAGACATCATTATTATCCAGTCATCTTTTTTAAGAACTGTTTCCATATATCTTATTTTAAGTCCATTGACTATTCCCAAAGGGACAGCTGACAGTTTTACTTCTTCGACTTTATCCCTGCGACGGATAAGTGTAGGCGCTGCACCTATTTTATAAAATTTAGTCTTTCCTGTGCGTTTATTAATTATAACCAGATCCACAGTGGCGTATGAATCCTCATCATCTTTCATCAGCATAACAGCATTTATCATTTTAAGAGCAAGATCCGTAGTCACTCCGGATTTCAAAAGTGATATTATTGTCTTAGTTACCATCAGACTCTCTGCCGCTGCTTTCTTTCCCTTGCCCATTCCGTCACTGACGATCATGGCAATCTTTCCGTCTCCGATATCCTGCCATCCACAGCAGTCGCCATTGATATCACCGGAAGCTGCGCACTGAGCGACTGCAATATCCACATTAAACCTTTCATGATTCAGAGATACTGAGCTCCTTACCCCTTCATTTAATCTGTGCCTTACATCATTCATAATTTGCCTTGTTATATCAAACTGATTTGCCAGAACTGATCTGCTGTCCAAATATGTTGAATACAGTTCTGCCAAGTCCGCCATGTCCTCAGCCTTTATTTTGAGTATCCCAGATGCTTTGCTGTCAGCTTCAGCCCTTGCATTTTCCTCGGTTCCCGCTAATATTACTATACTTTTTTTCAGCTTAGATCCAAACTTCCAGTTTACAGTGACAAATACTGCCGAAGCCAATAAAAGGCAGTAATTATCAACCCCCAAAACTATTCCGCTCTCTGCAAATCCCAAGGACCAGCATGTAAGGACAAAAACAGCCGCACAAATAAGCCCCCCGAAACGTTTAGCGAATATCGCCGCAGTTACGCCTATAACTGCAGTAGCAAGCAATCCCCACTGCTCCTGACCGATAAAGCTTGTCCAGATTCCCCCTATAGCAACCGTCAAAAAAGCAGCTGTCGAATCCAGATATACAAGAGTAAGCAAGGTCAGAAACAAAATGACTGGCCATGATAAAAACGAAATCCCCAGACCGTTTACTACCATAAGACACATTGACACGGCCGACACAAGCCGCAGTTCCTGCAAAACATCAGTTTTTCTATTCTCCTTGTCTGCCCATATGCTGTGTACAGCATCAAACATGAATACCATCGCCAGTATAAGAAATCCGTAAAGCATCAGTTTCTCAGGGCTTATCTTATATACTGTCGAGGTGGCAAGCCTGCTCACACTCATACATATAATGCCTATGGCAGCTGAGATCATGGCAGTCTGCCACGTTTCCAGCTTCATTTTTCTGGCTGCCGCAAATAAAATACCGCAGACAGCAACTGCCGCCAAATCCCCCCACGGATCATATCCTTTTGTAATATAAGGCAAAATACCTGCCGCCGCGGGTATGGCTAAATACAAATTTGTCACGCTTCTACAAGTCATATACGCAACAAAAGCCACCGCGGCGGGAAAGCATCCGTCCATTAAAGGACCATGGCTTATGACAAAAGTAAACAATATTAATATGACTACACGCGCTATTTTTGTTTTCGTTAAATTAAAAGCGCCTGCTTTGGTGGTGTTTTCCATTTTAAAAATCTCCATTCCCAATACAAGCACATTATACAGCCTGTCCTCATCGAAATTTGTCAAAACTCCTGTAACAGTAATTTATTTTTTGTCATGTTTTCCATAATACGAAAAGTGTGAAAAAATCATGCTTTTAATGTAAATTTACATTATGGTATCAGCCCTGTCCATTTCATATTTTAATAGGAAATATTGTAAGCACATTTCTGCTGTTTTATAATAAAACAAAAAAGGTAATCAATAAATATGGATATAAGAGTTTTGAATTATTTTTTAGTAGTGGCCAGAGAAGAAAATATAACCAAGGCAGCACAGCTTCTTCATATAACACAGCCTACTCTTTCAAGACAGCTAATACAGCTTGAAGAAGAATTGGGAGTTAAGCTGTTTCGAAGAAGCAGCCACAGTATATATTTAACAAACAGCGGCTTGCTGTTTCGCCAGCGCGCACAGGAAATGGTAAACTTGGCAGATAAAGCACAGGCAGAACTAAAACAAGATGCAGATATACTGTCAGGCAATATATCTATAGGCTGCGGAGAAATGAGAAGTGCGCAAGAAATCGCAAAACTTATCACTGATTTTCAAAACCGATATCCTTTAGTGCAATTTGAGCTATACAGCGGAAATAATGAAAATATTAAAGAACGAATGGAGCAAGGTTCTTTAGATTTGGGGCTGTTATTAGAACCTGTAAATGTTGTAAAATGCAATTTCATCCGCATGAGGACAAAGGAACAGTGGGGAGTTTTGATTCATAAGGATAACCCCCTTGCTCAAAAAAAAGCAATTCATCCCGGAGAGTTAGTTGGTACAAAAGTTATAACCATACATCTCAATACTCCCGTTCATCATGAGCTGGCAAACTGGTCAGGTGATTTTGCCAAAGAAATGAAGTCATGTGTAAACTATAATCTTCTGTATAATGCTGTGATTGTTGCAAAGGAGAAAAAAGGGGCTGTTATCTGTGTAAAGTTAGATAATTACTATGATAATATGATATTTATTCCTTTTGAACCAAAACTTGAATTGACTTCTGTACTGGCATGGAAAGACAGGCAATTATATTCAAAAGCAACACATACCTTTATAAATTTTATAAAAGAGCAGTATAAACAAGGATAATAGAAATTCAAATTTTGCATTTCTAATGATGTAATATAAGCATTAGACATATCAATAAATTGATTTTAAAATATAGGTGTAAGTAAGATAAATCACTATCTTATCTTGCACCTATTTTCTTTGAAAAGGGCAGAAAATGGATTTTTTATGGCACAAATTGCAAAATAAGCAAATTTAAAGGAGATGGAAAAATGAAATTTATAACTTTAAGTAACGGTGTAAAAATGCCTATACTCGGATATGGAACATTTACAATGAGTAATGATGAAACCGAACGTTGCGTTACGGAAGCAATTCAAGTCGGCTACAGATTGATTGACACAGCACAAGCATATCGCAATGAAGAAGGTGTTGGAAATGCAATCGTAAAATGCGGTGTATCCAGAGAAGAATTGTTTATTACAACAAAAATCTGGGTTGAAAACGCAGGATATGAAAAGGCAAAACGCTCTCTTGAAGAGTCTTTGAAAAAATTACAGACAGAATATATTGATTTAGTTCTCATTCATCAGGCCTTTAATGATTACTACGGCACATGGAAAGCTTTAGAGGAAGCATACAAATCAGGAAAAGTAAGAGCAATTGGTGTTTCTAACTTTTATCCGGACAGATTTATGGATTTAGTAACTTTCAGTGAAATTAATCCTATGATAAATCAGTTAGAAACTCACGTTTTCCAGCAACATAAAAATGATAAAAAATTTTTAGAAAAATACGGAACAAAACTGGAAGCTTGGGCACCATTTGCCAGAGGCAGCCATGGTATCTTTGAAAATGAAGTTTTAATGCAAATTGCGAAGCAGCATAACAAAACAATAGGGCAAGTGGCACTGCGTTTCTTAATTCAAAATGGTATCATTGCTATTCCAAAGTCTGTTCATAAAAATAGAATGGAAGAAAATCTCAATATATTTGATTTTTCATTATCAAATGAAAATATAAAGAAAATTGAAGAACTGGATTTAGGCGAAAATGTATTTATGGACCATGAAAACGCAGAAGATATTGAAAGATTCTTCAAAATGTTTAAGATCGGAAACAAATAAAAGGAGAACTCAACCATGATAAGAAATATTTTTATTGCAACAATCAAAGAAGGTGTAACTGACAGCGAAATTCAAAAGGAAATTGAATTGATGCGAAACATGAAAAATGAACTTCCGGAAATCAAAGAAATTATCGTAGAAAAAAGCACGGGATGGATTGGCTTAAGCAATGTTGTTGCTATGACGATTGATGTAGAAAGCAAACAGGATTTTGATAAAGTTATCCAAAGCTCTGCACATCAGAATGTAAGTAAAACAGCACCTGACTTTTTCAGAACAGATAATTTTATTTTAACACAAATAGAATATTAAAAAGGAGCGATATCAAATATGAAAAAAATATTAATAATTTCCGGACACACAGATCTAAACAATTCAGCCGCAAATAAATCTATATTGGAAAATCTTGAGTCCGCCCTGCCGCAAGCCGAATTTGTCTACTTGGACAAACTTTATCCGGATTTTCAAATTGATGTCAAAGCAGAACAGGAAAAGCTTGTAACCGCTGATATCATCGTTTTACAATTTCCAATTTTCTGGTATGCCATGCCATCACTATTAAGCCGCTGGATCGAAGAGACATTCCAGCACGGCTTTTCTCATGGTTCAGATGGAAATAAACTTAAAGGCAAAAAATTGATTGCCTCTTTCACTACAGGCGCCCCTGAATTTATGTATAGTTATGAGGGAGAACAACATTACCCTATAGATGATTTTCTCACACCAATAAAAGCTATCTGTAATTTATGTGAATTAGATTATTCAGGCTATATTTATACCGGAGGAGTCTCTTATCAAAATCGGAATGATGCCGAAAAAGAAACAGAACTAAAAGAAAAAACGGCCATACATACAAATAAACTATTAAAATTATTGCAGACATTAAATTAGTTAAATATAAAAATTTCTTGCAACAAAACATGTAATCAAATATATACTTACTTAATATTAAAAATTGCCGGGCTTTCATTAACCCCAAAAGCCCGGCAAAATTCTATTTTTTACCTGTCATCAGGCAGTCAGCTATTTCCCAATAATACCGTAAAACCTCATAGCATTTTCCTTTGTCTTCTCTGCTACATCCTGGAGATTCATTTTTTTTATTTCCGCCACTTTAGCCGCAGTATACTCTACCATGGGAGGCGTGTTTTTCTTTCCCCTGAAAGGCTCCGGTGTGAGATACGGCGAATCAGTCTCCACCAAAAGAAAGTCTATAGGGATTTCCTCCACAACAGCTACGGTTTTCTTATTATTCTTATAGGTAACA
>NZ_JBKTXS010000058.1:0-5376 GCF_046951855.1 Lentihominibacter sp.
GATTTTAAAGGGTTTGCAAAAAAATAACAAAAATATTAGCACTCACCTATTGACAGTGCTAACAACAGGTGATATATTATAGTCAAGAAATAAAAAATGATCCGGATAAGGATCTTAAGGGGGCGACGACTTATGAGAATGAGTAGTATTTTTGGAGAAAATTTGTTTGACGATTTTATGAATGATTTTGCGTTTCCGGCATTGCCGAACGCTGAGAAAAAATTGTACGGCAAACGTGCACGTAATCTGATGAAAACAGATGTAAAAGATGTTGAAGGCGGTTATGAGGTTGACATTGATCTTGCCGGTTTCAAAAAAGATGAAATACAGATGGAACTGGAAAAGGGTGTCCTTACAGTTACTGCTGCTAAAGGTCTTGATAAGGATGAAAAAGATAAGGAAGGTAACTATATAAGACGTGAACGTTATGCTGGAAGCATGAGCAGGAGCTTTTATGTAGGTGAACATGTGACGGAAGAAGACATTCATCCGAAATATGAGAATGGTATTTTATCCTTCAGTGTTCCTAAAGAGGATGTGAAGGCAGTGGAAGACAAAAAGCATTACATCTCCATTGAGGGATAGTGCTCAAAGAGTAGATATGTACCCCGCGGGCAGGTTCCTGCGGGGTATTATTGTATCAGTTAGATAAAGTATGCATTCTCTTTAGAGTATTAAAAAATTTGAATTAACGGGGTGATGGCTATGGCATCAAAGAAAGATTATTATGAGGTGCTCGGTGTGAACAGAGACGCCTCACAAAGCGATATAAAAAAGGCCTATCGAAAGATGGCCAAAAAATACCATCCCGATACTAATGCGGGTAATGCACAGGCTGAAGCAAAGTTTAAAGAAGTATCTGAAGCATATTCAGTTCTTAGTGATCCCAAACAGAAAAAACTTTACGATCAGTTTGGGCATGCAGCTTTCGATGGAAGTGCATCAGGATCGCAGGGCAGAAGTGAGGGTGGAAATTACAGAGAATATCATTTTGAAGGCGGAGACATGGATGATATTCTGAAGAATATATTTGGCGGCGGATTCTCAGGTGGTTTTTCAAATGGGTTCTCAAGCGGATTCAGAACTGAAGATTTTAAGCAGAATGGAGCCGATGTCAAGGCTGAAATTAATGTCACATTTGATGAAGCGGCTTTTGGCTGTGATAAATTTATAAGGATATCTGATGCGTCAGGAAAAAATTTCGAATCTGTAAAAGTTCATATTCCTGCCGGCATAGATGACGGAAAAAGTATAAGACTTAAAGGACGGGGAAAGCCAGGTGTAAACGGAGGAAAAAACGGAGATCTTCTTATCAAAGTAAATGTTATGAAAAAACAAGGTTTTGAGAGAAAAGGAATGGATGTTTACTCAACAGTAAAAATCCCGTTTACAACAGCTGTTTTGGGAGGAAAGACGGCTGTGCAGACACTTCATGGTAAGGTTATGTGCAAAATAGCCCCGGGAACACAGTCCGGAACTAAACTCAGAATAAAAGATAAAGGTATAGTATCTATGAAAGACCCTTCTCAGTATGGCAGTCATTATGCATGTGTGGAGATAAAGGTTCCGCAGAATATCAGTGTGGAAGCAAAACAGAAACTTAGAGAGTTCGGCAGATTATGCGGAGAAGAAGATTTGCCTTCATAATATCTGATTTTTAATGGAGAGCTGATTTCAACTGTGATATAATAAAAAAAACTATGGCAGAATTTAATAAATATATAAGGAGCAGATCATGACAAAAGTTGACATAATATCCGGCTTTCTGGGGGCCGGTAAAACGACATTTATAAAAGAGCTCATTGCTAAAGTATATAGAGATGAGAAAATAGTTCTCATAGAAAATGAATTTGGAGAAATAGGTATTGACAGCTATTTCATGCAGGATAGCGGCATAGAAGTGACGGAAATGAATTCAGGCTGTATTTGCTGTACGCTGGTAGGAGATTTTGCCAGATCTCTCAGAGAGGTAAGTGAAAAGTTCCATCCTGACAGAATCATCATAGAGCCGTCAGGAGTCGGTAAGCTTTCGGATGTAGCGAAGGCCGTAATAGATATGGAGGAAGAGGCCGATGTGGAGATAGACAGTCTTATAACTGTAGTAGATGGTAAAAAGGCTGCAATGTATATGAAAAATTTCGGAGAATTTTTCAATGATCAGATTCAGCATGCAGGTACTATAGTAATAAGCCGTACTCAGGATATGGAAGAGAGCAAGATAGATAAATGTGTGAAAACTCTTCGGCAGAAGAACAGTAATGCGGCTGTCGTTACAACACCATGGAAAATTTTGTCTGCGGACATGATAGCATCGGCTCTTGATAATAAACATGCTTTGAAAGAGGTCCTTGAGGAATTGTGTCATGACCATCATCATGAACATGGATATCACCATGATGTTCGTGAGTATCATCACAAGCACTGTGATTGTCATCATGATCATCACGAAGATCATCATCATGCAGATGATGTGTTCTCAAGCTGGGGATATGAGACGGTTCATAAATTTAAAAAGTCTGAGCTGGAAGACATATTGAAACTCATGGCTGCTACAGATGATTTCGGGACTGTCCTTCGGGCAAAAGGTATAGTTGAAGCAGAAAACGGCAGATGGATTGAGTTTGATATGGTTCCTGAGGAGCTTGAAATAAGAGATTCGCAGCCGGATTATATAGGCAGAATATGTGTTATAGGAACAGATCTTGACGAGAGCGCGCTGAATCAGGTATTTGGAGTTAATTAGGGAAGATTGGGAAACAGCTTTGCAATTTGAAAGAAAGGATGGAAGATGGAAACACCGGTTTATGTATTTACAGGTTTGCTGGAAAGTGGAAAAACAACATTAATACACGAAGTAGTGGAAGAAGAGGACTTTTTAGAACCGGGGACGACTGTTTTGGTACAGTGTGAAGAGGGGGAGAAGGAATTTGATGAAGATTTCCTTAAAAAGTTTTCAATAGTATTGGTGAGAGCTGAAGATCCCGAAGCCCTCAGTGAGATGTTCTGGAAACGGATTGAGAGAGATTATTCTCCTGCACAGGTTTTGATTGAATATAACGGCATGTGGGATCTTGAAAAACTTTTTAACGAAAATGTGCCACAAGACTGGTATGCAGGGGGAGTATATTCTACGGTAAATGCAGAAACCGCTGAAATATATATGAATAATATGAGAAAAACTTTCATGGAACCTCTTAAGGCTTCTAATCTCATAATATTCAATAGATGTGATGAGGATATCGACAGAATGAAATTCAGGAGAGCTATAAAGGTGCTTAATCCTCAGGCGCAGCTGGCATTTGAGAGAAAAGACGGTAAAATGTTTGAAAACGAGATGGATGTAATGCCTTTTGATTACAGCGGACAGACAGTAGATATAGACGATATGGATTATGGGCTGTGGTATCTTGATGCTATGGAACATCCTGAACATTATATGGGAAAAGAAATAATTTTTACGGCCAAATACTGTGCAAGTGAAGAGTCAGGAGCTGATTATTTTATTCCGGGAAGGCATGTAATGACCTGTTGTGAGGAAGATATACAGTTTTTGGGTTTTATATGTTATCTTGAGGATGAGACTGAGAGGCGATTCGGTCATGAAGATTGGGTAAAAGTCAGAGTGAGATTTGATTATAAAGAGCATGAAATGTATGGATATGATGAAGGTCCTGTACTTACGCTTATATCTATAGAACCGTCAAAACAGCCTCAGCAGGAGCTTGTTACATTTTCATGACAGAGTAAGAAAGGAGATTTTTATGAAAAAATTTTTTAAGAATTTGAATTACAGAAAATATGCTAAGTTAGCCACAGGAATTCATCTGGCTTGTTATGCTATAGATATGACGCTTGGATATGTATTGGTGCGAAAGTATCTAAAAAACTCAGGAGATGAAAAGGATAAGAATTGATACAATGAGGTATAGATTTTGTTCAAGCTGTACGGAAGCTATAGAAGATAAAATCTCCGGTGATATTTTGGAATCTGCCGTGAAGTTTCAGGGGTATAACTGCGTAATGATATACAGCAGAGATAAAGAAAAGCTTCTTTTTTGTAAACGGCTCAAAGATCCATATGAAGGTAAATATAATCTGGTAGGAGGAAAAATAGAGGATGGGGAAGATCATTTTGATGCCGCCTACAGAGAACTGTTTGAGGAGACGGGGATAAGCAGATCAGATGTAAGTCTGTCTCACATGATGGATTTTACATACTATAATCAGAAATGTTATGTGGAAGTTTATGTAGGGATTTTAAGAAAAAAAGTAAAGCTTTTTCCGGAAAAACATCCGCTTTATTGGTTTGACGTAGACGAGGATTTTTTTGATCTGGAACGCTTTGCCGGAGAAGGTAATATTGGACATATGGTTGAGCAGGTGAAAGATTACGGAGAAGGAGTGTTTCAGGACGTATGAAAATAAAAAAGATAGATTATGATTTTTCAGTATGTAAGGTAACTGATTTTTCACTGACAAATCTTGAAAGTGAATATTGTTTTATAGGGAAAACAGATGAAGAGTGTTCTCTTGTCTGTATTACAGCAGATGTTCCCGATAATATCATAAATCGGGATGACGGCTGGAAAGCATTTCGAATAGAAGGGATTCTTGACTTTTCTTTGATTGGAATACTTTCAGGGATATCAGGACTTCTTGCGGAAAACAGTATAGGAATATTTGCTGTATCAACGTATAATACAGATTATATTCTTGTTAAGGAAAAAGATTATAAGAAAGCGATTAATGTTCTTTCTCAGGCCGGATATGACTTGGGATAAATATGTGAAAGGAAAAATAATATGGGAAGAAAGAAGACAGGTTCCATACCTACGGAGATACCTAATAGGAAAAAGAAAATGGTTATAGATATGACGAAGATCAGCCTTGCCAAGGCATATCAGAATCCGGGGTTTAGAACCGGAAAACATATGACTGAAAAAGACAGGCCAAGAAAGAAAAACTGGAAGAAAGAGTATGAAAAACAACCGGGTAGTTTGAATAATGAGGATTCTACTCGGTTGTTTTTGTTTTATGATTACAGGGAGAAGTTTGGATATAATGCAGGCCTGACAAATTCTACGATACGTCGATTGAAATGCGTACACACTGATGTTATCTTAATAACATGTGGGGCGTAACTTAAGCAAATAAAAAGGAGGTTATATCAGTGGACAGCAAGAAGATAGGACAATTGATATATAATATAAGAATAGAGAAGGGATGGACGCAGAAGCAACTGGCTGATGAGGTCTGCATCAGCGATAAAACCGTATCTAAGTGGGAGCGAGGGGTTTCACTTAGATAAAGATACCACACCATTCCCACGCTGACTTTTGCTCAACCGATACAGCCGGAGGGCTGGATAACAAGAAA
>NZ_JBKTXS010000059.1:0-5117 GCF_046951855.1 Lentihominibacter sp.
GGGGGTATACTCTATAAGAAAACTATATTGTTTAAAATAAAAGAAAGGGAGAATAACTATGAAATGCAAACCAATATTATCTAAGTGTTGTATTACTGTTCTTTTGTTAGTGGCGTTTTTGTTTACTATGCCATTGCTGGCTTCAGCCTCTGAAAATAATGTTGCAAAAGTGGGGAGTAAAGAATATACGACACTAAAAGATGCTTTTGATAATGCGTTAAGTGGTGAAACAGTTACTTTGCTGAAAAATATTGAGGATCTGACAACTGATGGTATTGTTACAATTCCTGAAGGAAAAGCAATCACTTTGGATATGGCAGGGAAGACCATCACTGTTGATTCCAAGTCATTTAAAGGGCGTGTTTTTATAAACAAAGGAACCTTTTTAATAACAGGAAATGGGACTATAGATACAAGCTTAGCCGGCGCTAACGGGTGGGGGCCGGTTGATAATTATGGAACTCTTACCATTGAAAACGGAACGTATAAAGCAGTAAAAGACACAGAGTCCGTGGGGATCTGGAATCGTGAGGGTGGTACGGCATATTTTAAAGGTGGTGTCTATGAAGGATTCCCTACTGTTATACGTGCTGCGCTGGGAGCAAATACCACTATAAGCGGAGGAACATATTTAAATGATGCTTTTCCAGCAATAGAAAACGATGGGGAAATGTTAATAACCGGAGGGACATTTAAGAATGTTTCCTGCAGCTCATGTGACTCACGATGGGGATACACAATAAGGAATGGTGTAGGAGGAGATGAAAAATCACATCTTGTATTTGAAGAATCTTCACAAGGTGCGATATCTGTAACTGGAGTACAGGGAGCTGTGGCCAATTCCGGTGGATTGATGGAAATAAAGAGTGGATCTTACAAAACAGTGGGATGCAGTGTTCATGGAACTAAAACTGCTCATTATGCTCTTTATGTTGCAGGAGAAAATTGTGATTCAAAAGCTATAGTTACAGGAGGAACTTTTGAATCTGCGTCAAAGACTGCTGTAATGATAGGAAATGATAATACTAATGGAGACGGGGGAATAAATGCTGACGCAACGACAGAGATAAAAGGCGGAACTTTTATTGCCCCTAAAGGACAGGCAGCAGTTACGGGAGCTGAGAAGACAGGAAATCCTGAAATAACAGGGGGAGCTTTCTCCAGTGATCCGGGAGAATTCGTAAAAGAAAATAAAATCGAAATAAAACAAGGAAATAAGTATTATGTGGGAGCAACGGCATCTAAAATAATAGAAAATCTGAAAGAAGGAGATGAAATTATTATAATTGCGGCTGAAGGAGATTTATCAGTACCTGAAGGCGTAAAGGTGAAAAATGAAACGGGTAATACGATAATTGTTAACGGGCAAGAGATTGAAAATGGTATGGATCAGACTATAGAACATATATTAGTTAAAGTTCCTGCAAAGGAACCTACCTGTACAGAAAATGGAAACAAAGAATATTATATTTGTTCAGTATGTGGTGAATGGTTTGCTTCACCGGATGGTAGAGAACGAATAGAGGATCACGACAGTGTGATTCTTAAAGCAAAAGGACATAGGTATGAAAATGGCGTATGCGAAATTTGCGGCAAAAAAGAAGTGAAGGATGAAAGCGCGGAAACAGGCGATCCTATAATGATAGGGTTGGTTATAGGAATTATGGGAGTATCAGGAGTAGGAATAGCGAGTCTTAGAAGGAAAAGCAGATAAAAATATTTTCATGAATATGTAAAATGAAACAGGCAGTCAACCTATAGAGGATTATTACTTATGAGGTTTGACAGGCCTGTTTTTTATTAACATAGGCAGTAATGAAGTGGTATAATATCTTATTAAGATGTTGAAGCAAAGATGTAGGAAGGTTCGAGAAAATGAGAAGCTATGATTTTAACGAAAAATTGGATTGGAAATCATTCCAGGTTTTAGCTGTTGAAATTGTACAGTATAGAGAGAATATACAGTTTCAGACGTTCAGAGATGGAAGAGATAAAGGTGCCGATGGTCTGTGGTTTGATGATAAAAAGAAAATCATACTTCAAGCAAAAAGATATAAAAATTTCAGCGATCTTTATCGTCAGCTTAAAATAGCTGAACTTGAGAAAGTCAGAAGGCTTAACCCAGACAGATATATTCTCGTGGTTTCGTTGAAATTGAGCAAACATGAAACCGAAAAGATTTACGATCTGTTTTCGCAATATATGTCTGGAAGCGATGATCTTATTGACGGAAACGGTTTAAACAGTATTCTGGCGAAAACTGAATATCGATGGATAGAACGGAATTTTACGAGTCTGTGGATACCTGATGGGCAGATACTTGAGGATTTTATTGGAAAAATAATAAATAAAGGAAGTCGGGCAAGAAGTTTCAGAGAGCAGAAAAAAGCCATAGAGGCTTGCAAGACTTTTGTTCAGACGGGAATATATGATGAAGCGAGACAGATTCTTGAAAATAACCATACTGTAGTAATATCAGGGCAGCCGGGAATGGGGAAAAGCACCATCGCTCGCGTATTGGCGATGGATTTTTTGTCTGTGGAATATTATGAAGGATTATATTGGGTAAACAGCCTCGACGAAATTGAGGACCAGTGGGAAGATTCATGTGATAAACAGGTGTTTATCATGGATGATTACTGGGGTGCTGTATTCCACAGAGAAAGAGGAAGAAGAGAAAATTCTCACCTTGAGGATCTTATTTGCCAGATAAAGACAGAAGATAGTAAGCGTCTGATCATTACATCACGGGAATATATTGTACAGCAGGAGTTTTTTCTCAATCCCGAGCTTGAGGATATAATAAAGGATCTTAAGATGGAATGTATATTACGTGAATATACAGATGCAGAGAAGGCAAAGATCTTGTTTTTTCATCTGCAAGCTTCTGATCTGGATATAGAGTATATTAGAGAGATATACCGCAGATGCAATCAGCTTGTAAAGAATCGCAGCTACAGTCCAAGAGTAATAGATAGATTTTTAAAGGAGTCAGATCCTCGTATTTATTCTGCAAGTCAATATGCAGAAGAGCTGTTGGGCTGGATGAAATATCCGGAGAAATTTTGGGAAGGTATTTTCAGGGAGTTTTCAGAAGAAGCCAAGATAATAGCCTCTATAGTTGTTATATCTTATACGCCTGTAAGTATAGCTGATATAAGAGCAACCTATAGCAGCTATATTCGTCATTATGGAGGAATTTGCGAACCAAAAACATTTGAAAATTGTATTTCAGAGTTGGAGGAGACTGTCCTTATTACTTATTTTGAAGAAGAGAGTGATAAGATAATGGTAGAGTTTGAAAATCCTTCTATTGTTGATTTTCTGTCAGAATATGTTTTTAAAAACCAAGAGTTTTATATACCGCGTCTGATAAGATCCAGCATTTTTTATGATCAGCTTCTGATGATTCTGGAGCATTTTTCATGTCATGATGAGAAAATAAATGACATGGTAAGGAAACGATGTGTCAGAGAATTTTACAAAATGCCTATGCGTCTTGAGGAATATGGAGATCCTCAGATGGGAGAAGTAATAAATCCTTTTGAAAGTGACTGGTCAGGAAGGGCTTTTCACCTTATGCGTGTATCAGATGACGGACCGGGAGGAATAATATGGGAGTTTATTAGATCTTTTGCTGATGATTTTTTTTGCAATATAGAGGAAAATAAAAATTTTGATGGGACAGCAGAGATGATGAATTTCGTGGGCTTAATTAAAGTTTGTTTGAAAAGCGGTATGTATTTTGACGGAAAAACTCTTATGGATCAGTATTGGGCGCACTGTGCAACTTATAAAGACTATGAAGGATTCGGACAGTTTGAAGAGGTTTTTCCGGACGTATATAGTGAGAGAAAATATGAATATTATTCATTCATGAAAGCGAATGTCAAAGATATTATTTTGCAGACTCTTAATTACTATGAGGAAAATGAATTGTTTGAAGAAGAAGATTTACTTGTGGATGATATTCCTTTTATTTTAAAAGACTGGGGACTTTACTATACAAAGAGGTTTAAAAGTTCTGTCAAGGAAATTGCGGGTAGGTATTCTGAAAGGCCTGAATACAATAAACATTCATTTACCCATTTAGAGGGGAAGAATATTTACAGAGAAACTGACTATGATCAAGCAAAGAAAGAAGGATATGAAATACTTTTTGGAAAATATAGTGAATGCAGTAGTGAACAGGTTGAAGAAATTATAAAGCAAAAAAAATTTTCAAAGGAACGAGAAGCGTATCTCATTGAAGCTGTCCAAAGCGAAGCCCCATGGTATTTGTATGAATTCATGACTGATGAAAGCAGCATAGATATTTTAAGGATACTGGAGGAAAAATCTCTTTTTGAGTTTGCGGTTTCTGATATAAGATTGTTTGTATTTTCTGTGTGTTATATCATGTCAAATGAAAGCAAGCCTCTTATTAGGAATTTTGTGGATTTCTGTATAGATTATACGAGTGGCTTGCTTTACAAAGAGGTCCCTATGGTTTCAGAAACGCAATTCAGAAAATCTGAGCCGTATAAGACTTATGTGGCAAATGATCCTGATTTGGAAAATTTGTTGTTTACATATATGTTGGGTAGGAGTGGGAAATGGATTTTTATTAAACAGGATTTTATAGCTCTTTTCTGGCTGTGCCAGGCGCTTATATGTGATAGTGAGTTGGATTGGGATACGGTATTTGAAACAGATTGGAATCCTTTTTTTGTTAAAAGCAGAGATGGTGAAAAGGCAGTTTATTTCCCTGATTTTATCAATCCGTCAAATTCGGAGTGGATAAGAAAGATACAGATTATCATGAATGAGATAGATGCGAATGGATTTAGGGATTGTTATGTTATTCCTAAACTGAAAGGTTTCCTTGAAAAATATAGCAGTGATGTATCCGGAACAGTAAATTTTCTAAATGATATCAGATGGTCGCTTGATATAGATTCTGATGGTGAACTGCAGGGAGGTTCAGCTATCATGACTGATACGATGGTATTAGCTGATAATCTGGGAATAGCTGATATTATGGAAGCTGCGGATGTTTTTTCAGAAGACTCATTAAAATTAATATTAAAAATTCAATCTTCCGAAATTCCTTGATTTTTCAAGGCTTACCGCCTATC
>NZ_JBKTXS010000060.1:0-4696 GCF_046951855.1 Lentihominibacter sp.
AAGAACAGAAAGAAAAGGAGATTTTACGGGCCAAAGAAAAGGCGAGAGAAATAATAAATGAGGCAAAAGAAGTTTCAAAAGAGGTTCAAGAGGAATTAAAAGCCCTTGCAAGGCTTGAGAGTATGGGAGAGAGAACAGCAGGCTTTGACAGAAACAGAAGACGCTTGCGGGAAATAGAAAAGAAAAACAGGAATACTATAAAGCGTGAGACAAATGATAATCCTGTAGACCCGGCAAGTTTGTCTTTGGGAGACAGAGTGAAAATTCTTACCTTAAACCAAAATGGAGAAATAATATCTCTTCCCGATGAGAAAGGTTTGCTTCAGGTACAAGTGGGAATCATGAAGATTGGCGTTAATGTCTCTGATATAATGCTTATTGATAACGGAAAACCAAAGAAAAAAAAGAAAGCCTCCGGTTACGGTAAGTTATATAAGAAAAAAGCACAGACAGTTTCCATGTCGGTAGATGTCAGAGGAAAAAATATGGATGATGCCGTAATGGATGTTGAAAAATATATAGATGATGCTTTTATTTCGGGCCTTAAAGAAGTCACTGTGATACATGGAAGAGGAGAAGGTATACTCAGAAAAGGAATTCGAGATATGCTTAAGCGAAACAAGAATGTAGACGGTTTCAGAAGCGGTGGATTTAATGAAGGTGGAGACGGTGTGACAATCGTGAATTTGAAATGATATTTAAAATGTTGATATAGAAGAAGAGGAGAAAAATAATGATCAGTTACAGAGAAAGGATTGCGGATATTTTGGCTCCGCAGATCGAAGGACTGGAAAAAGAAGAGATAATGTCTATGATAGAGACACCGGCTGACAGCAAAATGGGAGATTATGCATTTCCATGTTTTAAGTTAGCTAAAATATTGCGAAAAGCGCCTCCTATGATAGCTAAATCCATAGCTGAGGATATAAGAGAAGACAGCGTATTTGAAAGAGTGGAAAGTGTTAACGCCTATGTCAACATGTTCATTTCCAAGGAGGAGTTTGCCAAAGAGGTGGTAGATGAAGTAATTGAGAAAGGTGATGATTACGGCAGGAGTGATATAGGAGCCGGCAAGAAAGTTATCGTTGAGTATTCTTCACCTAATATAGCCAAGCCTTTTCATATCGGGCATATCAGAAGTACGGTAATCGGAAACTCTATATACAAGATATATGATTTTCTCGGATACGATACCATGAGAATCAACCATCTGGGAGATTACGGAACCCAGTTTGGTAAGATGATTTGTGCTTACAGAAGGTGGGGAAATAAGGAAGATGTAATAAAGGAACCTATAAAATCTCTGCTCTCATATTACACAAAGTTTCATGAAGAAGCCGAAAAGGATCCTTCTTTAGAGGATGAAGCCAGAGCTATATTCACAAGACTTGAAAAGGGCGAGCCTGAGGAAGTTGAGCTTTGGCAGTGGTTCAGAGACGAAAGCCTTAAGGAATTCAACAGGGTATACGAGATGCTGGGTATAACTTTTGATTCATATAACGGCGAAAGTTTTTATTCCGACAAGATGCCGAGATTCGTCAATGAACTTAAGGAATCCGGACTGCTCATAGAGGATGACGGAGCACAGATTGTAAAACTGGATGAGTACGGCCTTCCTCCGGCGCTTATAACAAAGTCGGATGGTTCTACTCTTTATATAACAAGAGATATAGCGGCAGCTGTTTACAGAAAAGAGACTTACGATTTTTATAAAAACATATATGTTGTGGCATCTCAGCAGAATCTTCATTTTCAGCAGTGGATAAAGGTTATAGAGCTTCTTGGATACGAATGGGCAAATGACTGTGTTCACGTACCTTTTGGCCTTGTTAGCATGGAAGAGGGTACCATGTCCACAAGGCAAGGAAGAGTTATTTTCCTTGAGGATGTACTCAATAGAGCTGTAGAGCAGACTAAGAAGATAATTGTAGAGAAAAATGTCAATACTGAAAATATCGATGAGACTGCCAGAGAAGTCGGTATCGGAGCTGTGGTATTTAACGAACTGTCAAATTACAGGATAAAGGATTATGTGTTCTCATGGGATAAAGTCCTTAATTTTGAAGGGGAAACAGGACCTTATGTTCAGTATACTCATGCAAGAGCCTGCAGTATACTGAGAAATGCCGGAGAAGAGATACAGGCAAATGCCAAGGAAGGCTTTGATGCCAAGTATATTACATCAGAAAGCGCTCACAGACTTATGAAACTGATATATGAGATGCCGGAAGTAATAGTTGAAGCGGGAGAAAAGTATGAGCCTTCTGTAGTTACAAGGCATATAGTAGATATAGCGCAGGCTTTCAATAAATTTTATCATGATGAACATATACTGGTAGATAATGAAGATGAAAAGACTGCCAAGGTAGCGCTTGTTACGGCAGCCAAAACAGCTATTAAAAATGGTCTTGGACTGCTGGGTATGAAAGCGCCTGAAAAAATGTAAAGATTGACAGGGAGGAAAACATGAGATACGAGGGAGATATATACAGACCTCCAAGCGAGGCATACAGTTTGCTTGTACAGGTAACTATAGGATGTACTCATAATAAATGTACATTTTGTAAGATGTTTAAGGATAAAAAGTTCAGAGTGAGAAATATAGAAGAAGTTTTTGAAGATTTGGCATGGGCAAGAAAAAGATACAGCCGGGTTGAGCGAATGTTTCTGTGTGACGGGGATGCGCTTGCTCTTTCTAATAAGAGATTGATGCCGATTCTGAAATATATATCAGATAATTTTCCTGAATGTGAAAGAGTTACCATTTATGGGAGAGCTACTGATATTCTCAAAAAAACAGATGAAGAAATGCGTGAGCTTTACGAGGCCGGGCTTACTATGGTCTATATAGGAGCTGAATCGGGAAGTGACAAGGTTCTCAAGGACATCTGCAAGGGTGAGACAAGACAGCAGCTAATTGACGGCGTAAAGAAAATTGAGGCTTGCGGTATGCAGGCGTCTGTTACATTTATCTCTGGTCTTGCAGGCAAGGATGGATGGGAGGATCATGCTGTTCAGACGGGAACAATGATAAGTGAGATGCAGCCTTCATACGTGGGTCTTCTTACGCTGATCGTAGAGCCTACTGTACCTATGTATGAAGACATAGAATCAGGAAAGCTGAAACTGCTTTCTCCTGATGAAGTGATGGCAGAGACTCTGCTTATGCTTGAAAATACTAATGTTACAAAAAAATGTGTGTTCAGGAGCAATCATGCGTCAAACTATGTTTCTTTAAGGGGAGACCTTCCCGAGGACAAGGAAAAGATGATGAATACGTTGAGAAAAGCTATGAAGAATCATGATATGCTGAGAGATGAAAGGTTCAGAGCTCTCTAAGTTCAAGAGGAGGATTATGAGCGCAGAATTTAAATATGATATACAGCTCAGAGATGATCGTATAGGAAAGTATTTCAGAAAATACCTGAATAGATTTATATTCGCAGAGTTTTCCGAGGATTTTATAAATAAGTCCAAGGCAAAAGATCTGATGAAAGGCGTCCCTATACCTCTTAGAAAAGAAGAAGTTCGGGAGTTTTCCGGTGGGGATGGTGTCTCTATGTTTAAAATAGCAGAAAATATGGCATGGGTGATGGGGTGTGATCCTCATTTTAAACATACAAAAGATTATGCGGCTATACTATTAAAATTGTATAATCATAAGATATATGAGGGGATACTTAAGACAGGAAGAGATGCTGCGGAAAGGGGAGATATGGACGATGCATGTATTCATTTCAGAGCTACTCTCTGTATGAAACCTGATTATCTTCACGGAATGTACAGTTATGCCAGAGCGTGCAGGGCCATGTATCTTTCCAGCGGCAACGAGGAATACACAGGCAGATTTAAAGCAGAAGCACTGAACTGGTTCGAGATTTTGACAGAGGTACATCCTAAGTTTGCCCAGGGGTATTATTATTTGGGATATGCCTATCTTAATATGGGACTTTATGCTAAAGCCGATATTGTCTGGAAAAGTTTCATAAAATTGAGTAAAAACGGGAAGGATAAAAAGGAGATCAAGACAAGATTGTCTCAGATCGAAGAGCCTCTTCGCATCGAATCGGGTTATAATCATATAATGGCCGGAAGATATGAAAAGGGGATAGAACTTCTCCAACCTTTTTTATCGTCAAGGTTTAGCGACTGGTGGCCTCTCCATTATTATCTTGGCGTGGCTTATGAGATGGTGGGAAGACGTCAGGCTGCTGTTGAGAGACTTAAACAGGCTTTAAGACTTAACGGAAGCCATCTGGAAACCATGGAGGAGCTTCTTTCCATATATAAAGCTGAAGATAATAGGGAAGGCATTGAGAAATACTCCAAGAAAATAGACATGATAAAGGCGGCAATGGAAGAAGATCGCAAGGCCAATCTTAAAGAGATAAAAAAAGAGGATGAAAAGCTCCAGCAAGCTAAGCCGGAGAAGATGGACCCGGAGATTATTTCTTTTGATGAGTAAAGCCATTAAATATGTAAAAGTATATTATGAAAAAAACAATATTAAAATAGTAAATTTTAGGTTGACATATAGCCATAAGTTGCGGTATAATAGCAATTGCCGTTATGGAGAACAACCTAATATTCCGAGGTAGCTCAATGGTGGAGCAACCGGCTGTTAACCGGTAGGCTGTGGGTTCGAGCCCCACCCTCGGAGCCAAATAAAATAATAATCTGAAGCATAGACTTCAGA
>NZ_JBKTXS010000061.1:0-4202 GCF_046951855.1 Lentihominibacter sp.
TTTTTTACTGCGGCGGAAATTTCAGCTATAGAAAAGGAATGTTGCTCTTCCTGATGAGTAGCTTCATCCTCATATGGGCTGTCTACGCTCACAAGGTATGGTACGGCAGAGGCGAAGACATCTTCTGAATTCTCTGTTTTTCCTCCGCTTGAAGAATGGAAGAGAGCTTGTTCTACAAGTTCTCCATTATAATATAGCAGCTGCCCTTTTGTTTCATCAGCAGCACGGCATATTTTTTTCCAGCCATCATTCATCCAGTCCTTTCCTTTTAATGCTTCAAGTTCAGACTCATTTTTGTATACCTGACAGTGGGTACTGTCGCAGAGTGGTGCATCTGGATGTGCCTCGGGATTGCTTCCGGACTGAGCTTTAAGGACTCTTGCAAGAGAATAGGTTCTGGCTGCTACTGCTTGAGCTTTTAGAGCTTCTATGTGAAAATCGGAGGGCATTTCTCCAGATATGACACCTTTTACATAATTCTCAAAATTTACGGTTTCAACTTTTTTGGATTCAGTTCTGTATATGTTTATTGTTTCGGGAACTTCTTTTAATTGAAATTCCGCTTGAGGTATAAGTTCTTTTTCCGGTTCATCAGTATTGGGAGATATCTTTGTCAGAATATAGGGGATGAATATAAGCAGTATGCAGATGGTAAGTATTGTGATAAATATGGGTTTTATGAAAGGGATGTCCATAGCAGATCCCCATATATCCAAAAATGAATTGATATGTTTTTTTAATTTTCTCTTTTTTCTTATTCTTCGTTTCATCATGCAGTCTCCTAAAATATATTTGTACAAGTTTATGATAAAATTCCAAAACTATGACCTGATATGGTGTATAATAATAAATTATAGTAGGAGATAAAGATGAGAGTTATAAGTAAGCAGAGAAACAGTAAAATGTGTATAATGTGTGGGCTAGATAATGAATATGGAGTAAAGGCACCGTTTTATAATATGGAGGATGGAAGTGTCATGACTTTGTTTCGGTACAGATATCAGCATCAAAGTTATCCGGGTCGTGTTCATGGCGGACTTATAACAGCTATGATTGATGAACTGGGACTAAGAGCGTTGTGGGCAAAAGATCTGTCAGAAGAGTCTTTTGGCGTAACATTTTCTATAGATACTAAGTACAGAAAACCTGTAGTCTATGATCAGGAGCTTATAGGAAGAGGTGTTACAGTTAGGGAAAATTCAAGAATTTTTGTTACGGAAGCATGTATAATGGATGCTGAGGGGGCAATTTTGGCGAATGGCACAGTTAAGTATTTTAAGCTTGATGTTAATAAGATTGCTGAGGATGCTGAAGCTCATGAGGAGCTTTGCTATCTTGAGGAGGATGGAGTCAAAGAGATAGTCTTTGAGAAATGATTATAATGATGAGGTGAAAACGATGAAGAAGATATTATTTGTAAATGCTTGTGTACGTCCGCAGTCGAGGACTAATGTTTTAGCTAAGTATCTGTTGGATAAACTTGATGGACAGACAGAAGAACTTGATCTCGGAAAAGAAGATATAGAGCCTCTCAATCTTGAAAGATTGGAAAAAAGAGATTTGTATATAAGCAATAAGGACTTTTCTGATGATATGTTCAGATATGCAAAACAGTTTGTGGGAGCAGATATTGTCGTTATAGCTGCACCTTATTGGGATCTGTCGTTTCCGGCTGTTGTTAAAAGTTATATTGAAGCGGTATCGGTACAGGGCCTGACATTTCATTACACGGAGGAAGGCATACCAGAGGGATTGGGCAATGTGAAAAAGGTGATATATGTTACTACTGCCGGCGGTCCTATAGGTGAATTTAATCTTGGATTTGATTATGTGAAAGCAGTGTGCAGCGGACTGTACGGAATTGGAGATATAGTTTGCCATAAAGCTGAGATGCTGGATATAGTTGGAGCTGATGTGGAAGGTATACTTAAGAATACTATGCAGGAGATAGATCAGGTGTACGGAGTATGATCATGAGAGAAGTAAATGTGAAAGATATTGAAGATAAGATAGCACAGATGTGTATAGAGGCAAATCATTATCTCGGAGAAGATGTGAAGGCCTGTATACATCAGAGGCTTTGTGAAGAAAACTGGAATATAGCCAAAGATATACTTGAAAGTATTGAGGAAAACATCACAGTATCTGAGGAGGGGATATTTCCTTTGTGTCAGGATACGGGGATGGCCTGTGTATTTTTGGAAATAGGGCAGGATGTTCACCTTGTCGGAGGAATGCTCAAAGACGCTGTAAACGAGGGAGTCAGAAGAGGGTATGAAAAAGGTTTTTTAAGAAAATCTGTGGTAGAAGATCCTTTGAGGAGAAAAAATACAGGTGATAATACACCCGCTTATATAAATACAGAAATCGTGGATGGTGACAAAGTGAAAATCACAGTGGCTCCTAAAGGTTTCGGTTCCGAAAATATGAGCCGTATTATAATGCTTCCGCCGTCTGCGGGAGAAAATGGTGTAAAGAATTTTGTTGTTAAAACATGTAATGATGCAGGGGCTAATCCATGTCCTCCTATAGTGGTTGGAGTCGGTATAGGCGGAACATTTGACAAAGCTGCGTTGATGGCAAAGAAGGCCTTATTAATTCCGGTGGATAAAAAGAATGATGATCCGTATTATGAAAATATGGAAAGGGAACTGCTGGAACGGATAAATGAGTTGGGGATAGGGCCGCAGGGATTTGGCGGAAGGACAACTGCTTTGGCGGTCAAGATAATCGCAGCCCCTACCCATATTGCAGGGCTGCCTGTTGCGGTAAATATAAACTGTCATGTCAGCAGACATAAAGAGGCTGTTCTTTAGCAGGCGGGAGGTGGATATTATGGAATATAAGTTGATGGAACCTTTTTGTAAGGAAAAAATCAAGGATTTCAGAGCAGGTGATAAAATCCTTGTCACAGGAACGATTTATACTGCTCGTGATGCGGCGCATAAAAGAATGACAGAGCTTCTTGATAAGGGTGAGCCTTTACCTTTTGATATGATAGATTCTATTATATATTATGTGGGGCCTACTCCGGCAAAGCCGGGATATGTGATTGGTTCGGCAGGACCTACTACAAGTTACAGAATGGATGCGTATGCCCCGAAATTTTTGGATTTGGGGCAGCTTGCCATGATAGGAAAAGGACAAAGATCACAGGAAGTGATGGAAGCGGTGGTTGCAAATAAAGCAGTATATCTGGCTGCAATAGGAGGGGCTGCAGCACTGATGGCAAAGCAGATAAAAGATGCTGAGGTGATTGCTTTTGATGATCTGGGGGCAGAGGCAATAAGAAGGCTTTATGTGGAGGATATGCCCCTTACTGTTGTTCTGGACAGTGTGGGGGGAAATCTATATGAGCAGGGCAGGGAAGAGTATTTGAAATTCATAGGTAAATAGTGTATTATTAATTGAAAAACTTTGAAAGGAATTTATAAATATGGGAATAGGAACTAAATGTGTACAGGATGGATACAGACCGGGGAACGGTGAACCAAGACAGATACCGATTGTACAGAGTACAACTTTTAAATACGACACAAGTCAGGATATGGGGAAACTATTTGATCTTGAAGCATCGGGATATTTTTATACGAGGCTTCAAAATCCAACTAACGATCATGTTGCGGCTAAAATTGCTTCTCTTGAAGGGGGAAGCGCGGCGATGCTGACCTCGTCAGGGCAGGCTGCCAATTTCTATGCTGTGTTTAATATAGCTTCATGTGGAGACCATATTGTGGCCTCCTCAGCTATATATGGAGGGACGTTTAATTTATTTGCGGTAACCATGAAGAGAATGGGGATCGAATTTACTTTTGTTTCTCCTCATGCCACTGAGGAAGAACTGGAGGCTGCATTCAGGCCGAATACAAAGGCTGTGTTTGGAGAAACCGTTGCAAATCCTGCATTGGTAGTACTTGACATTGAAAAATTTGCAAATGCTGCTCATAAACATGGAGTGCCTCTTATAATAGATAATACGTTTGCTACACCGGTGCATTGCAGGCCTTTTGAGTTCGGAGCTGATATAGTGACACATTCAACTACTAAATATATGGACGGACATGGAGCCGGTGTAGGAGGGTGTATAGTGGATTCCGGTAAATTCGACTGGACTGAATATCCTGAAAAGTTTGCCGGGCTATGTGAACCTGATGATAGTTATCATGGCGTTACATATACCGAAAGAATTGGCCTTGAGGGAG
>NZ_JBKTXS010000062.1:0-4093 GCF_046951855.1 Lentihominibacter sp.
GTGTTACCGCATGCGCAAGTTACTTTACATTCCTTGTATTCAGGATGGATTCCTTTTTTCATGCTAATCACCTCTTTCCTGCTCAGGTTTACCACCTTTGCATAATTACTGTCAAATCATACAGCTTATATAGCATATCACAGGCTTTTTAAAAACACAAGTATTTTCGCGATTTTCACGCCAAATAAAAACCATAAGAAAATTATCAACAATTGACACTTTTAATAATAGTCAACTATAATAAAGATATTCATAAATGGAGGCGAAGCAATGAATCCAATACAGCGAGAAAGCATACACATGTTGTCGGATCAGACAGACTCGTATTTTGAAAGAATCAGCGCATACCGCTCTGACAGCCTTGATATCGAATATCTGACCCATCTTCATAAACAGCATATTTCCCATATCCCTTTTGAAAATCTCGATATCATGGCAGGAAAAGCCGTTTCTCTTAATCGCACAGATCTGTTTCATAAGATCATAACCCATCGCAGAGGCGGCGTCTGTTCAGAGATAAATACTCTCTACAACTGGTTTCTGGAGTCTCTGGGATTTCAGACTGTCAGTTACAGCGCCCGCATCATAGCTTCTTCAAACCCCGTACAGATGCGAAGTCACCGTATTATAAGCGTTGCTTTAGACGGAAAGCAATACATAACTGACGCAGGCTTCAATTTTGAGCATCACAGGATTCCCCTTCTCCTTCGGGAGAATATTATCCAGGATGACGGAGAATGTCAATATCGTTTTACCAGAGATGATTTTTGGGGATGGATAATGTGGCAAAACCGACCTAAGCTGGGTTGGCGCAAAATACTGGGATTTACCGAAGAACCTCATATAGATCTTGACTTCATTGCCCCAACATTTTTTGCCGAACGCCATCCTGATTCAAAAATAAATAAATTCACAAAAGTATCTCTTTACATCAACAGTACTTTTTACGCAGTCAGAAACAATCTGTTTCTCAAAGAAGTCAACGGCGTAGAAAATATCATATACCCGATAAAAACAAAAAAACAGGAAGAAAAAATCCTCAGAGAAATTTTCCTCCTGCCGCTATAACTTTCTGTCGGGTCACTGGGGAATCTGTATTTTATCCAATATCCCCATCAGCTTTGCCAATACTATACCATAATTAGTTATCGGCACTCCGGCTGCCTTCGCTTCGGCTATTCTGCTCAGAACATGGCGTCTGTTGAACATACATGCTCCGCAGTGTATTACCAGATCAAACTCTTTTAGTTTATCTGTATCAGGAAAGTCATTTCCGCAGACATTGACTACTTTAAGATTTTTTCCGAATTTTTTTCTCAGCAAATTAGGGATTTTTTCTCTTCCTATATCTTCGGAAAGAGGAACGTGAGTGCAAGCCTCGGCAATCAAAACCTTTGATTTTTCAGTCATATTGTCTAATTGCGATGCTCCTTCGGCAAAGATATCTATATCTCCCTTATAAGCAGCGAATAATACAGAAAAAGATGTGAGAGCACTTTCCTGCGGTTTTTTTTCATATATCTGTCTGAAACACTGAGAATCTGTTATTATTAGATCCGGAGCTCTGTTCAATGATAAAAGCGCCCGTTCAAAACCATCTGCTGTTGTAGAAACCGCTGTACATTTTCTGTCCAAAAGCTCTCTCAAAGTCTGCACCTGAGGCAGTATCAATCTTCCTTTAGGGGCCTGGATATCCTGTGGCATCACAAGAAGTGCAAGACCATCTTCTCCTATCATATCGCCCAATATCTTTTGACGAAGAAAATCTTCCGGCACTGATCTTTCTATGGCTGCCTTCAGTTCATCAAGGCCTGTCTTCCCAGCAGCGCTGACTCTAATAACAGGAACGTCCCCAGCAAAAGCTTTGACCTTTTCCTCCCATAAAAATTTTTTATTAATATCCTCAGGGTCATCACATTTATTGATGACAAATATAAGGGGAATACCTTGCGAAGACAGCAATTTACACCAGTGTTTCTCATATTTCCAAGAACTTTTCTCAGCCTCACTTTTTTCTATGACAATGATCGCTATATCTGTTTTCGCAGCCACCTCTTCTGTGCGCCGAACTCTAAGCTCCCCAAGCTCGCCTTCATCATCAAAACCTGCCGTATCTATAAAGACCACGGGGCCTATGGGATGAAGCTCCATTGATTTATACACAGGATCCGTTGTCGTACCGGGAGAATCAGAGACAAGCGCAATATCCTGACCAGTCAAGGCGTTTATCAATGATGATTTGCCGGCATTACGCTTACCGTATATTGCTATATGAAGTCTGCTTGCTCTTGGAGTATCATAAAGGCTCATTTCAACCCTCCTTCCTCAAAGGCTAAAATCTGAAATCTCTGTTTCCGGCTTCTATTTCTTTAAGATGCTCGGAACAGACTTCTCTTACTTTTTCATTAGGTATCATGGCCAGCCTCTCTGCTATAATAGCATCTCCTTTCTTATGAGTCTCCTCTCCTGCATAATCCATAAGAAATTCTTTTAAAGTCATCAGCGCATTAGGCTGACAGCAATTTGCAATCTGTCCGGACTTAAGAAGGCTCATGAACCTGTCTCCTGTTCTTCCCTCCCTATAGCACGCTGTACAGAAGCTTGGCACATATCCCAGATCTATAAGCCAGTCAACTACTTCCGCCAAAGATCTTCTGTCTTCAACATCAAACTGAACTGTATCCTCATCTCTTTCATCTTCCACATATCCACCTACACTTGTCCGGCTTCCCCCGCTGATCTGTGTTATCCCAATCTCAAGACATTCTCGCCTTGTCTTGGCGCTTTCACGAGTAGACATTATCATTCCCGTATAAGGCACCGCTATTCTGAGAACAGCCACTATTCTTTTGAACACATCATCGGGGACGCCATTGTCAAAGGTATCCGGATCTATATCATCTGCCGGCCGTATTCTTGGAACACTAATAGTATGAGGGCCACAGCCATAGGTCTTCTCCAGATGATGAGCATGCATGAGCATTCCCACAAAATCATATTTATAATTTTCCAGCCCGAACAGTACTCCGCATCCTACATCATCTATACCCGCTTCCATAGCTCTGTCCATAGCTTCCGTATGGTAAGCATAGTCACTTTTCGGCCCCGATGGATGAAGCGCTTCATAAGCTTTTTTATTATATGTCTCTTGGAAAAGTATATATGTCCCTATCCCGGCATCTTTGAGCATTTTATATTCTTCAACAGAAGTCGCCGCAATGTTGACGTTTACTCGTCTGATAGCTCCATTTTTATGTTTTATACTGTAAATAGTCTTTATACTTTCCAGAATATATTCGATAGGATTGTTATACGGGTCTTCTCCCGCTTCTATCGCAAGCCTCTTATGTCCCATATCCTGAAGGGCTATCACTTCTTCCTTTATCTCTTGCTGAGTCAGTTTCTTCCTCGGAATATGCTTATTCTGCCCATGATAGGGACAGTACACACAGCCATTTACACAATAATTTGATAAATACAGCGGCGCAAACATAACTATTCTGTTTCCGTAAAAATGTTCTTTTATCTCTTTCCCCAGAGCAAAGGTTTTCTGTATTATATCGGGATCTTCGCACTCCAGCAGCGTAGCAGCCTCTTTATATGAAAGGCCCTGATATTTTCTCCCTTTCTCTAAGATCTGTTCCATCATTTCCAGATCGTCTTTATGCTGCCTTGCATATTCAAGAGTCTTTAGGATCTGCTCATGGTTAATAAATTCTTCCGCCTTTTTAGACGTACTGTTGTAAACTGCCATTTTCAATCTCTCCTTTTCATTGATGGTTATATTTTTACAAAGGTTTTCTGCCATAGCTTTTTATCAGCCTTTCAAGCTCTTTTCTGTCCTGTAAAATTTCTGTCTTCTTAAATTCCGCAGGATATATCTCATAAGCTTTTTTATACTTATCAGGAGTAACCTTCTTCATCACAACATTAGCTCCGAAAGAAAAAGGATTGTCCGAAATTCGGCGTTTTTCTTTATCTGAAAGAACAGAAAGTGACGTAGTCAGCGGAAGATTCGCTTCGGGAAGCAAAATCCTTGCTACAGCCACAGCTCGCCTTGCCATTTCCGGATCTCCGTCGGGCTGATCTGCAA
>NZ_JBKTXS010000063.1:0-3683 GCF_046951855.1 Lentihominibacter sp.
AAACTTCAGAAAATATAGAAGAAATATTGTCTGACAAAGGGGTTCCTGTATATTTGGAAACAGTTCATATAGATGAAGAAACGCATTATGTGGCACTGTTGTTTCTGAAAAAATACAATAAGGCGGTAGGAGAGGCTTTGAACAGATTAGGAGCAAAAAAATTTGATATTGAAGATATGAAGGGAACTTTTGCTGAGAATATTGAAATTTGCCGCAGTAATATTAAATCTATGAATAGTGATCTTAACAGGGGAGAAAAAGAGATTTCTGATATTTCCCGGGGAAAAAAGATTCTCGGGAAAGCATCAGATTCTCTTAAGATTAAAATTCAGTATATGTCAGGCCGGGAAAATTTTTTAAGTACTGAAAAAGTGAATATAATAACTGGATGGATACCTGTGTCTGAAAAAGAGAATGTAAGCAGAAAATTAGCCGAATATGACTGTTTTTGTCAGTATGAAGCACCTGACTCTTGCGAAGAATATCCTGTCCTTATGAAAAACAACAAGCTGGTGAAGCCCTTCGGTACTATTACAGAAATGTATTCGTTACCAAAGTCCCGCAGTATTGATACTAACTGGGCTATCGGGTTGTTCTTTTTTATCTTCTTTGGAATGATGTTGTCAGACGCCGGATACGGTATAATTTTGATTCTCGGCGGACTTTTAGGAGCGAAACTTCTTGATATAGGTGATGAAGCCAGAGAGTTTTTTAAGATGATAGGAATATGCGGATTTTCCACAGTATTATGGGGAGCTGTTTATGGAAGTTGGTTTGGTGATGCTGTAACAACAATTACTGAAACATTTTTTAATAGGCGAATTGAAATTCCGTATTTAATAGATCCGTTGTCTCAGCCCATGACAGTATTGATACTGGCGTGTATTCTTGGGGTGATTCATCTGTTTACAGGTATGGGGATAAAAGCATATATCATGATAAAGCGGGGCGACAGATGGGGAGCTTTGTTTGATGTGGGATTTTGGTATATGCTTCTCTTAGGTCTTCCTATGCTTCTCATGACCGGCCCATGGAAGACTGCAGGGTATATATTGTCGGTGACCGGAGCTGTGGGACTTGTCCTTACTCAAGGAAGGCATAAATCTAAGACAGCGGGCAAAATAATATCAGGTATTATGAGTCTGTACAACATAACAGGTTATTTTTCGGATGTACTTTCGTATTCAAGAATATTGGCGCTGGGACTTGCTACAGGAGTTGTAGCCAGCGTGGTAAATATCATGGGATCTATGGCGGGAAACGGTATAATAGGGGTCATATTGTTCATAATCGTATTTACAGCAGGTCATGTTCTAAATCTGGCCATC
This sequence comes from Lentihominibacter sp., assembly GCF_046951855.1. NCBI lineage: Bacteria > Bacillati > Bacillota > Clostridia > Peptostreptococcales > Anaerovoracaceae > Lentihominibacter > Lentihominibacter sp. The sequence goes on from NZ_JBKTXS010000063.1 coordinate 1,329, forward strand.
AATGCTTTGGGAGCATATGTACATTCGGCCAGACTTCAATATGTTGAATTTTTCGGTAAATATTATGAAGGCGGAGGAAAGAAATTTGACCCGCTGAGAATAAAGACAAAATATGTGAGGATAACGGAGGAAAAAAAGTAATGGAAACGTTTGCAACGTTATTTACTAACGGAAATTTTTATGCTTATTTAGGTGTGGCTGTAGCAGTAGTTTTAGCAGGAATGGGTTCGGCAAAAGGTGTGGGTATAGTAGGAGAAGCTGCGTCGGGTGTTTTAAGTGAAGATCCTGATAAGTTTGGGCAGTGTCTTGTGCTTCAGGCGCTGCCAGGAACACAGGGGATATATGGATTCCTTATCGGATTTATTATTATGCTGAATACAGGGATGCTGGGAGGTGACGTACAGCTTCCTGTAGGGACTGGTGCAGCTATATTAGTAGCGTCACTGCCCGTTGGCATTGTAGGACTGGTTTCCGGTATTCATCAGGGAAGAGTATCAGCGTCAGGAGTAAAAGTTATTGCTAAAAGACCTGATCAAGTGTCAAAACCTATGGTATCAGCTGCGCTTGTAGAGACTTATGCTATATTGGCATTTCTCATATCTATGTTATTGATTTTTAATATCAAGATCTGAGGTGATCAGAGGAGGAAGTCATGGGAAGTATAGCAGGTATATTGGATGTTATCGTTTCAGATGCTGAAGCTGAAGCGATGGTCACAGCCGAACACGGCAGGAACGAATGTATGCATGTGAGACACAGTTTTGAACAAGAAGCTCGTCTGAAGGAAGAGCGTATTATCGAAGAAGCTGTAAAAAAGTCCCGGGAATTAAAGAGGAGGAGCCTTTCTAAGGCGGAGACAGATGTAAGGAATATCATACTTTCTGCAAGAAGGACAATGATGGAGAAAGCTTTTGCTGCAGCAGAAGATAAATTGATACATCTCGGCAAAGATGAGAAAAAATTTCTCTACGAAAGGCTTATAACCAAGTACTGCAGCAGCGACACTGTCACTGTTGTCTTGAATAAAAGTGATATGAATTTGCTGGGGTCACGATTGAAGGTAAAAGGTATTGATATTAGAACAAAGATTTCTCATAAGGAATTTTCGGGAGGAATTCTGATAATAGAAAAGGATACAGAGATGGACTGTACCTTTAATACTGTTCTTAAGAATGTTGCCGGAGAAATGGAAACCGATGTTGCTTCTATGCTTTTTGAATAGTCAGGGAGGTGTTTGGAATGGGCAGAAAAGATACAGATTACCTTCATGCATCAGCAAGAACGTCATATCTGGAAAATAAGATGGTGACAGAGTCTCAGCTTATGAGAGCAGCCGGGGCCGGATCTGTTCAAGAAGCATATAACATTTTATCTTCAAACTCTGTGTTCAAAGACAGAAAATGGGAAGATTACAGGACAACACTTGAGAAAGACCTTACAGACACTTATACGCTTATAGAAGATATAACAGGGAATATAGGACTTACTCATGTATTCAGATATCATATAGACGGACATAACATGAAAGTCATTGTAAAGAGCAGACAGACTGGTGAAGATAGATCAGATTTATATAAATCAGGAGGGACTGTTTCTGTAAGTAATATGGAAGAGGCAATAGGAGGAAAGCATTTAGATTCTGTAAACAGGGTGCTTGCAGAAGCTGGGGCCGAAGCCGTAAAGCGTTTTGCACAAACAGGTGATCCGCAGACTGTAGATCTTATAATAGATGCGGCTGTCATGAAGATGATGAAAGGTAAGGCTTTGAAATTAGGTGATCCTTTGCTGATAGAATATGTTATGACTCAAATCGATATGATCAATATAGCAACAGCGCTGAGGCTTATGAGAGCAGATGCTGACGGTCGTATGGCGGAGAAAGTCTTTTCAGATGAAGGCTCTTTCTCACGTTCTGAATTTAAAAAAGCTTTTTCCGAAGGATATGACGGAATAAGAAAACTTGTGAAGAAACTCGATTATGGGGAAGCTGTAAGTAAACCGATAGAGAATACGGAAGATGTAATATTTTTTGAAATAATGAAAGAAAACATTATGTCAGAGTTGTTTTACAGAATGCGGGTTTGGGCATTTGGGACGGGACCTGTGATATCATTTCTGTATTTTAAAGAACGGGAGATAAGAGGATGCAGATTTGTATTGGCCTCAAAGGAGTTTAATGTATCTGTAAAAGAGATTGAAAGAGGGCTGAGTGGTATTTATGGAAGCTAAAATAGCAGTAATAGGAGACCGAGCAAGTGTGATGGCTTTCAGGACTGTAGGATTTGATATTTTTGAGGCAGGGACGGATACACAGATTTCAGATCTTATAGAATCTCTTGCAGATGACAGATACTC
>NZ_JBKTXS010000064.1:0-3355 GCF_046951855.1 Lentihominibacter sp.
TAATAGAGCAGAGCAGTGAAGGCGTGGAAGCAGGGGAAAAGGTAAAAATAGAGCTTTACAGGAATAAAAATGAAGTGGAAAACACTATCGTCATAATAGGGAGTCACGATCTTATTCTTGATATAACAGCTGATATGATGCCGGGAAAATATAACAATATGTTTGTTTCCAGCACTCATGTAGGCAGTATGGGCGGACTGATGTCTCTGAAGCGCGGCGAGGCGCATATGGCTCCAATACATTTGCTGGACGAAGAAACAGGGCAGTACAATGTACCTTATGTAAAGCGTTTGTTTAAGGAGCCTATGGCCATAATAAAGGGAGTTAACAGAATTCAGGGAATAATGGTCAAGAAGGGCAATCCTTTAGGTATAAAAGGCATAGAGGATCTGGAAAATCCTGATGTAAGATATGTCAACAGACAGAGAGGTGCAGGCACCAGAGTGCTGCTGGATTACAAGCTTAAACAGCTGGGCTTGGACAGTGAGAAAATAAACGGATATGACAGGGAAATGGCAACTCATATGGCGGTGGCAGCAGCTGTGGCCAGCGAAAGTGCCGATGCGGGAATGGGCGTGCTGTCGGCGGCAAGAGCCATGGGACTGGATTTTATAGAGGTGGCATATGAAGAGTATGATTTTGCAGCGCCCGTAAGATTTCTGGAGCTGCCTCACATCAAAGCATTTACAGATATTATAAAAAGCCCGGAATTCAAAAAAGAGCTTGACCGTCTGGGCGGATACACAAGTGATGCTTCAGGCAGAATAGTTTTGGTTTAGTTGGCTGCTATAAAAAGTTTAATTCCGACGAGTATAAGGAAAACAAAAAAGCCTATGGCAAGGGATTTTGATTTGCTTGCAGTGAATTTATAACCGAAAAGATAACCTGCCAGTCCCATGATTAAAGCTCCCAATATAGTTGTCAATTTGAACATATTTTCATCCTTACTTAAAAATTCTGATAACGATATATATTTATATATTATATAGGGTTTCACACAAAAAACAATATCCATATTGGTACTTCTGCATATAATCAAATAGAGATTTAAGATTATTATGATAAGAGGTGTATCAAATTGAGCAGAATAAAGATTTTTTCTGTATTGTTTGCAGCAGTAGCTGCTGCTGGCGGATCGCTGCTTCATTTTACGTATGAATGGCTTGGGGGGAAAGGATGGTCTTTTGTAAGTGCTGTAAATGAAAGCACGTGGGAACATTTGAAATTATTGTTTTGGCCGGTGGCAGCTCTTACGGCTTTGGAATATTTTGTATACGGCAGAAAAACTGAGAATTTTCTTTTTATAAGATTGGTTTCTTTGTTGTCTGGAATGATAATAATAGTAGCAGCATTTTATACTTATTCAGGTGTATTGGGATATAATTTCTTGGCTGCTGATATAACTGTATTTTTGATGGGAGTAGCTGCCGTATATGTGATTGGATATATGATGATGAAAAATAAAAATTCCGGAGAGCTGTCAGAGGCAGACACATCTTTTCTTTCTGTATGTTCTCTGGCAGCGTTAATGGCGTTGGCTGTATTATTTATGATATTTACTTATGAGCCTCCCAGTATAGGGCTATTTCAGGATCCTGTCACCGGAAAATATGGCATATGATTGTAATACCCGAATCTTTTATAAAAGATCCGGGTATTATTTTGCTTTTGAAATTGTTTTTTTATATAATAAAAATATATAATAATTAGAAAACATATTCAAAGAGGAGGATATATAATGAACGAATTCTTACTGTTTGCTTTTTTATTCTTTATAGGAAGTTGTCTCGGATGGTGTATGGAGTTACTGTTTAGACGTTTTGTTTCAAAAAATAACCCGAGAAGAAACTGGATAAATCCGGGTTTTCTCGCAGGTCCTTATCTCCCTTTATATGGATTTGGTCTTTGGGGTATGTATGAAGTATCTCACGTAATAAAATTGCTCGTTACCGGCAATATCTTTATAGATGTGTTTATTATTTTTTTAATAATGGCAATAATAATGACCATAATAGAATTTATAGCCGGTCTTATATTTGTAAAAGGAATGAATGTAAAATTATGGGATTACAGTGGGGAGAAGTTTAATATAAAAGGCGTGATATGCCTGAAGTTCACTGTCATATGGGGAGTTTTGGGATCGGTTTACTATTTTACGATAAATACACGTGTGGAAAACTGGGTGGACTGGCTTTCTGCACATCTGACATTTTCTTTTTTTATCGGACTGTTTTTCGGAGTTTTTTTAGTAGATTTGTGTTATACTTTGCAGCTATCGGTTAAAATCAGAAAATTTGCCGTAGACAATCAATTTATTGTTAAGTATGAGGAATTGAAACACTTTATAAGTGAGCAGAGAAAAGAGTTAAAGGAAAAAGGAAGTTTTATACTTGCATTTAAGACAGACAAGCCTTTTAAGGAAAATTTAGAGCGTTATTTGGAAAGGTCGATAGAAACAGGGAAGAAAAAATTTGAAGAAGCAAAAAAAGATATGAAAACAAAAATGAAAAGTCGGGAAAATAAGAGATAGAAAAAAGAGTATAAAGGGGATAGATGTATGAAGGAAGTTGTAGATAAAATAAGAGCAGCTGAAAAGAAGGCTGCAGAATTAAAAGCCGAAGCTGTATCAGAAGCGGAATATAACCTTAAGAAAGTAAGAGAAAAAGGAAAAAAATATGTAGATGATACTGTAGCCAGTGCCGGCAGAAGTGCAGCGCTCATGATAAAGCAGGCAGAGGAAGAAACCGCCGAGGCTGCTGCAGAAAAAATAAAAGAAGCAGATGAAAGAGCCGGACAGATTATGATGTCAGCTGAGCATAAAATAGATGAAGCAGCTGATAGAATCGTTGAAAGGATCATGGGCAGTATATGATAGAAAGGATGGAGAAAATCTGCATCTACAGCGTGAAAGATCAGACAGATGATGTTGTGGAAGATATTTTGAAATGTGGAGTCATACAACCGATCCATGCACAGTCTGTAGTACCGGATGAGATAAAACATGTTTTGGAGGAATGTGAAATATCTGACATTTCAAAAGAGGAAGAACTGATTAATAGAATAGAGAACGGAATTACCGTTTTAAAAAAATTTTCCGCAGAGAAAAATCTTTTTAAGAAACGACCCTTTATTACGTATAAAGAACTTACAGAGGAAAAAGTAATTTCCCAAAGTATAGAGATATGTGACAAGATTGAAAAAGCGGAAGAAAGAATAAGTAAGCTGAGAAGAGATTTAGCTGAGATGATTTTCAGAGAAAAATCGTTGGTCCCGTGGGCATCCTTTGATATTCCTGCTGAAAAATGCAGGACGGAGTCGGCGGAAACATACTTTTGTGTGCTGCAGGGGCAGAAAA
>NZ_JBKTXS010000065.1:0-2607 GCF_046951855.1 Lentihominibacter sp.
CTATATAATTATATATAATAGAATGTGAGATTTGAGAAGACAGAGGTATACTATGGTTAGATTCAAGGGTGAGATATACTTGCTTCTCGCAGCAATAATATGGGGATCTGCATTTATATTTCAGAAAATGGGAATGGATCACATAGGACCCTTTTCTTTCAGTGCTTTCAGATATGTGATAGGGGCTTTGGTACTTTTGCCGGTAATCTTTATACGGGATGTGGTGACTGAAAGAAAAGGAAGACAGGCGGAGATAGTTTTTTTTTCGTAACAAAAATCTGCTTAAAGGAGCATTTTTTTGCGGTCTTGCCAGTTTTGTCGCAGGATCGCTTCAGCAAGTTGGACTGGTTTATACGACTGCGGGTAAGGCTGGCTTTATAACTTCTATGGATATTGTAATAGTTCCTTTAATATTGATTATTTTAAAGAGAAAGGTTCCTGTGCTCACATGGTTTGGTATAGCCGTAGCTGCTTTTGGCCTTTATCTTCTTTGTATAACAGATGGATTTACAATACAGATAGGAGACGGTCTTGTCATGGGGTGTGCGGTGGCATATTCCTTCCAGATAATCCTTATAGATCATTACTCGGAAAAGACAGATGTATTGAAGCTTTCCTTTATGCAGTTCATGTTTGCGGGTATAGTTTCGGGCGTTGTTGCTGTATTTGCGGAAACTATATCCTTTCAGTCTGTCATAGATTGTATAGTGCCTATATTATACGTTGCAGTTCTTGAAGTCAGTATAGCATTCACTCTTCAGATTGCGGGTCAGAAATATACATCTGCGGCTATAGCGACTGTCATAATGAGTCTTGAGTCTCTTTTTGCGGCGGTATGCGGAGCATTATTTCTTCATGAAACCATGTCGGTGCGTGAGATCATGGGATGTGTGCTTATGTTCGGTGCATTTATAATCGCACAGATTCCCGAGATGAGAGCTGATGGGAAATAATGTAAGAAATTTACATAAAATCACATACATTCCACATAAAATGATTAAAATAAAGTGTGTAGAAATAAGAAAGGTAAAATAAGAGGTTACAGATTAGATGAAAGACATATATATTTCAGAGTTTAAGACTAATCAGGAAGTTATATCATATTTTATAGTTAAAACAGTGGCTGTAAAAGTAGGATCCAATAAGAAAGCATATCTGGATCTGCTTCTTGCGGATAAAACAGGTGAAATTTCAGCAAAAAAGTGGGATATAGCCGATGAAGAGATGCCCGGATTGGAGAAGATCAAAGAAGGCAGCATCATAAAAGTGAAGGCTTTGGTTACTGAATGGAACGGAATGAAGCAGCTGAGAGTAAGTCGTATAAGACAGACATCGGCAGAAGACAGTATTGTTATGATGGATTATATAAAAGCTGCTCCTGAAGCTGCTGATGATATGTATTCATACATATATGACAAAGCAGATAATTTTCAAGATAAAGATCTTAGGAACATCTGTCTGAAACAGCTTACTGATAATAAGGAAAAATTGATGTATTATCCGGCAGCGCAGAAGAATCATCATGCGGAAATGTCAGGACTTTTATATCATATAAAGCGTATGTTGATGATGGCGGAAAAAGCCTGTGAGGTATATACTAATCTTAACAGGGAGCTTGTTATGACAGGAGTTATACTACATGATATGGAAAAGATAAATGAAATAGAATCTAATGAACTTGGAATTTCAACAGGGTACTCTTTTGAAGGCAAGATGCTGGGTCATCTTGTACAGGGTGTCAGAGTTATAGATAAGCTGGCTGATCAGCTTGATATTCCCAGAGAAAAAGCTGTAATGCTTGAGCATATGATACTTTCTCATCATTATGAACCTGAGTTCGGCAGTCCTAAGAAACCGCTTTTCCCTGAGGCAGAGATGCTTCATTATTTGGATATGATAGATGCTAAGATGTTTGATATGCAGGAAGCTCTTGAGAAGACAGAACCCGGAAGTTTCAGTGACAGAGTCTGGACTCTTGACAACAGAAACTTGTATAAAGTCACAGAATGGTAATAAGATGAATTAATGATATGTTAGAAGAAAAACAGGGAACGATAGCGGAAATAATTTTTCATAATAATGAAAACGGCTATACAGTAGCCGTTTTTGAGACTGAGACAGAAGCTTTCACGGCAGTCGGGAATATACCTTCGGCAAGTGTGGGAAGGGGATATGTGTTGAGGGGTGAATTCATCACACATCAAACTTATGGGGAACAGTTTTCTGTAAAAGAATTCGAAGAGATCATGCCGTCTACAAAAGATGGCATAAAAGAATTTCTTTCTTCCGGGGCAATGAAGGGAATAGGCCGTAAAACAGCATCAGCTATAGTATCAAGATTCGGAATTGATACTTTAAAAATAATAGAGCAGGAGCCGCAAAGACTTACGGAAGTTTCAGGAATAGGGAAAAAGACAGCGCAGCGGATAGCTGAAGCATTCGGAAAACATCGTGAATTTGCTAATATTGTGTTGTACTTGCAGCAGTTTGGAATAAGTGCGGATTATGCCATGAAGCTTTATCAGGTATATGGTGCGGATACGGTAAAAGCGGTGGAAGAAAATCCCTACAGGCTTGTGGAAGATGTATTTGGCATAGGTTTTAAAA
>NZ_JBKTXS010000066.1:0-2178 GCF_046951855.1 Lentihominibacter sp.
CCAGCATACATTTTGATAGAATATCGAAAAAGCGTATATATGAATCTATAGATAAAGCGAGGACAAATGATGTGAGACTTATCAGAGAAGCATATAGGGAACTGAAGTACAGATTGGGCCGAATTCCTTCGTTGCTGGATTTTGACACATATGGTTCGGTTGATGTGACAAAGATATTTGACAGTAAGCTCTTCGGATCATATTATACATTTTTGAGAAAATGTGATGATAAGAATTATTCCATTATTTTATCCGAAGAAGAAGTCTTGTCTATTGAATATATATCAAAGAAATTAGCGAAAGGGAAGAGGCCTCATGAGCTGGAGATGCTTAGATGCATTGTGATAGGCTGCAGAGATTTGCTAAGGTCTTTTCGCAAAAATATGAAGAAGAATTATGATATAGAAGTTTCGGATGAAGAAGAAATATCAGTTTTAAGAAATTTGACCCTTGATTTTTTAATGCCTAAAGAAAGAGAAAATTTTGACGGCTGCAGTTTCCTTGAAATATCTGATGACGGAATATGGCAGTCCTCGGAGTCTTTTAAACAGATGCTGGCAAGCAAAAATTTTAGAAATATGATAGAGGAAATTATTGAATTTGGTCTTTCAAGATATAAAGAATATTTTTCCCGAAGATATAAAGACACTAATATGCAGCTCTATCAGAAATATACTTATGAAGATATATGTCGTATGCTGAACTGGGAAAATCAGATGAACCCCCTTAATGTAGGCGGATATTTTTATGAGAGAAAAACGAAGACTATGCCGGTATTTATCAATTATGAAAAAGAACATGGACAGGTTTCATATGAACATTGTTTTCTATCTAATAAAGAACTGATCGCATTTTCAAAACATCCCAGAAGAGTTACATCTTCCGATGCAGATCATATTTATAAGAGAACACGTGAGGATCTGGGAAACAGGATATATTTGTTTGTGAGAAAAAATAAAAACGATAAAGAGGCAAAGGAATTTTATTTCTTAGGTGAGATAGAGGCGGCGGGCGAGCCTAAACAGGTGATACTGGAAAAGAGTGGTGATGAAGCTTTTGAGATAACGTACATACTCAGTGATCCGGTGAGGGAAGATATATATGAATATATCGTAGAAGATTAGCAGGAGGAATAGATGAAATATATTGAGACGACAAATGAAATGATGAATTTTATAAGGAAAAGCCCCAGCATGTTTCATTCTGTCAGTACGATAGAAAGTTATCTTGATGAAGAAGGCTTTGAATATCTTCCCGAGAGTACACATTGGGAGCTTGAAAAGGGTGGGATGTATTATACAGTACGGAATCAATCGAGTGTAATTGCATTTAAGATAGGAAAAGGCGTCAGCAAAGAGGAGAATCATTTTCAAATCTGTGCTTCTCATAGTGATTCGCCTGCTTTCAAAGTTAAAAATATACCCGAGCTTGAGAGTAGCGGTGGATATTTGAAGCTGGATGTTGAGGCCTATGGAGGAATGATAGACAGCTCATGGTTTGACAGACCTCTTGGTCTGGCCGGGCGTGTGATGGTAAAGGAGAAAAATGAAATTTCTTCAAGGCTGGTGTATATTGATAAGGATGTTTTGCTGATACCAAATGTTGCGATTCATTTTAACAGAGAGATAAATACAGGATATAAGTATAACAGGCAAGTGGATCTTTGCCCGTTGTTTTCGGCAGGAGGTCTTGGAAAAGGTGATTTTGATGTGATGGTTGCAGAAGAGCTGGGCGTGAAAAAGGAAGATATGCTGGCAAAAGATTTGTTTTTAGTAAATCGACAGAGTCCTGCTATCTGGGGATACAAAGATGAGTTTGTTTCTGCTCCGAAACTGGATGATCTACAGTGTGCCTTTGCATCTCTGAAAGCATTCCTAAATTCATCAAATGATGAGACTGTAAGTGTATACTGCTGTTTTGACAATGAAGAGGTGGGATCCAATACTAAACAGGGAGCCATGTCTACCTTTTTGCATGATGTGCTTTGGAGGATCAGTTCTTCGGAAGGTAGGTCGCAGGAGGATTATTATAAGGCTGTTGCAGGATCATTTCTTGTAAGTTGTGACAATGCGCATGCCGTACATCCCAATCATCCGGAAAAGACAGATCCTGTGAATTGTGTTTTTATAAACAAGGGTGTCGTAATCAAGGAAAGCGCTAATCAGAAATATACGACAG
>NZ_JBKTXS010000067.1:0-2055 GCF_046951855.1 Lentihominibacter sp.
TTTATCGGCAAAATTGATTGAATGATACCAATATCTTTAACTATGTGATACCGGTGCAGGGTGTCCTGATATATCTTTACTTTCACGATTGTGCGAGCTTTTGGGAATAGAGTTGGAAGCTCTGATTTCAGGGAAAATAATTAAGAATGAAGAAACAGGAGGAAATATGAAAAACACACAATTTTATATTTGTCCGCAATGTGGAAATATAATAACAGTCGTATCAAACGCCCAAGTTTCATGTTGTGGCAAAAAATTACAGTCTCTGAATGCAAATAAGGCTTGCGACGAAGAAAAATTATCTGTTGAAGTTATAGATAATGAATATTTTATATCAAGTGATCATCAGATGACTAAGGATCATTATATAACATTTGTAGCTTTGCTGACAGGTGATAGTATAGTGTTGAAAAAACAGTATCCCGAATGGGATCTGCAAGTTAGAATACCTCAGCTTGCCCATGGCAGATTGATATGGCATTGCAGCAATCACGGGTTATTTTATCAGCTTATATGAAGTTTTGAACTTGAAATCAAAAGATTTTTTATGATAAAATAAATAATAAAATTAAATAAAAACAAGTAAACGACACTAAATATCGCCGGCTCCCATGTCTGATGGAGCGGCAGTTTAGTGTCTTTTTGTTGGAAGTAAAATAGGAGGAAATATGAAAAACATAATAACTATAAGCAGAGAAGACGGAAGTGGAGACCGTATAATAGACAGGAAACTGAGCAAATGGTCAGATTTTGATTTTTATGACAGCGGGATTATAACTCAGATGGCAAATGATGCAGAATCGGCCACAGCAGTAATAAACGAGAGGAAATGTTATAACATAACCCGGGAAATATTGAGAGAAGATGAAAAAAATGCCTAAGACAAAGTTTCAGTCATTCATATTTACTTTTATTACTGCATGGATGATGGTTTATTTTATGACACTTTATAATATGGTGCTGTCTGCAGATCATTTTACGAATACCTTATTTCTTGATGCGCTGTTGCATATGTGGATAGAGTTTGTCATCATATTCCTGTGTGCTTATTTCTTTGCCGGCCATATTGCTAAATATTTTGCTTTTCGCATAGTGCGGCCCGAAGACAGATCTATATTTATAATACTGACAATACAGCTTTTTACTGTGATAACGCAAGTATTCTTTGCCAGTATAATGGCTACAATTAAATTGTATGGTTTTACCTTTTTATTTCTTCCGCATTTTTTGACGGCGTACTGTACGAATTTTATTATGGCTTTGCCATTGCAGCTGATAGTCGTAGGACCTGCAGCCCGATTTATATTCAGAAATTTGTTTTTAAGAAAAGAAAAAGAGGCTGTTTTGAAATCGCAGACTCGAGAACAAGGTGAGGAAATAATGCGAAGAATCACGTGATACAGCAACTTAGTTTATATAGATTTAACAAAAATCGGATAGAAAATCATATATCTCCGTATTATAATTGATATAAGTCTTTTATACATAATCTGGCAAGGGGGATTGGAGAAACTATGAAATATTCAGTTATAGATATAGGGTCGAATTCAATAAGACTTACTGTTTATAAAGTGAAAAACGGAAAATTCAAGATACTGTTTAAAGCAAAGAAAATGGCAGGACTGGCAGGATATGTTGAAAACGGCTGTATCAGTGATGTAGGTATCGATTTGGCTTGTGAAAGTATAATGGAGTTTAAATCTACTCTTCAGTCTTTAGGTATTACCGAACGAATCTATGTGTTTGCTACAGCTTCCCTTCGTAATGTCGTTAATACAGATGAAACTGTAGCAAAGATTTTTAAGGCAACGGGTTTTAATGTAGATGTGATCACAGGTGAGGAAGAAGCTATGCTTGGTTATGCAGGTATCCTGCAGGAACTTTCGGTTTCTTCCGGAGCTTTTATAGATATAGGAGGAGCCAGTACAGAGATAGTACTGTTTGAAAAGGGCAGGATATTATTATCTAAAAGTTACCGTATGGGATCACTCAAACTTTATAAAGATTGTGTAAAGCATATATTGCCGGGAAAACATTCTTTTAAAAGAATAAAGC
>NZ_JBKTXS010000068.1:0-1185 GCF_046951855.1 Lentihominibacter sp.
AAATAGATGTGCCTATTATAGTCGACGCAGGTATCGGCAGACCTTCTCAGGCATGTGAAGCAATGGAAATGGGCGCTGCAGCCATTATGGCCAATACAGCTTTGGCAACGGCAGGGGATCTTCCCATGATGGCATCAGCTTTCAAAAAGGCGATAGAAGCCGGAAGAAAGGCTTATCTTTCTGGCCTTGGAAGAGTTCTTGTAAGAGGTGCAGCGGCATCGGATCCCCTTACGGGATTTTTGAGAGATTAGGAGGAGCACATGAGGAACGATTTTTTTGTTGATTCAGAGCATTTATCGGAAACTGCTCTTGCTAAAAAACATAAGATCGAAGGCGATCCGTCCTGCAGGACAGATCACATGACATATATGCCGGGAATGGAGCAGATAAAGTCAGATATCCGTGAAAAAGTAATGATACAAATGGAGCAGTATGATTATTCCGTATATACGGAAAAGGATGTGGTAGCAGCTTTGCAGCACGAATTCTGTACTGTAGAAGATTTTAAAGCGCTGCTGTCCCCGGCAGCAGAACCTTTTCTGGAGCAGATGGCGCAAAGAGCGAGGAGCGAGACAAGAAAACATTTTGGTAATACGGTATATATGTTTACGCCTCTTTATATCGCAAACTACTGTGAAAACTACTGTGTTTACTGTGGATTCAACTGTTATAACCATATAAGCAGAATGAGGCTGACCCCTGAGCAGATAGAAAACGAGATGAAAATAATAGTGGACTCGGGAATGGAAGAGATACTTATTCTTACAGGTGAAAGCCGCAGTATGAGTGATGTGGAGTACATAGGACAGGCTTGCCGGATGGCCCGCAAGTACTTTAAGATGGTGGGGCTTGAGATTTATCCTGTCAATACCGATGAATACAGATTTCTTCATGAGTGCGGAGCTGATTATGTGACGGTTTTTCAAGAGACATATGATGATGAAAAATATGAAAAACTCCATCTGATGGGCCATAAGAGAGTATGGCCGTATAGATTCGAATCTCAGGAAAGAGCTCTTATGGGAGGTATGAGGGGCGTGGCTTTTTCAGCTCTTTTAGGCCTTTCGGATTTTAGAAAAGATGCTCTTGCAACTGCGCTTCATGTATATTATCTGCAGAGAAAATATCCTCATGCCGAAATGTCCTTGTCATGTCCGAGGCTGAGGCCTATAGTCAATAATGATA